>JAPFCT010000228.1 GCA_026169575.1 Faecalimonas sp. | reverse complement strand
TACTATGGCATCTATGCCAAGCATCACAAGCAGGAAAAGAAACTGCATAAATGTATCTCTTCTGAAAAGAAACGATATCTTCGTACGCTTCTTAATTGGAGACATTCCATTCTTCTTTCCTTTGGATATGATCCTCTTAAATGTCCAAAGTGTGGCACTTCTATGTTGGTGATGGAAGTTTACCACAAAAAAACTGCACTATTTGAATGATTCCGAAAAGTCATAGGATATGGATAAGTCCATAAGTACATGTGCATTCTCAATCATCAAATAGTGCAGCCACACCAAAAAACAAAAAACTTCATAATCAAAGTCATCGCGAAATCTCCAACTTTCGCTCTTTTGTTATGCCCTTTTTTATTTCTCATACATTATACACTATTTTTTACGATTTGAGAAATTTCTTATAAAGAAAAAAGAGCCAGAACAAGCATTTCACTCCTTGTTTCGACTCTTTGTATAATTCTTATTTTTTCAATCCTTCTCTGATTTCCCTTACCGGTCCATCTCGCTTTGTCTTCCCGTACTCTTATGTGCACGGATGATCCGCTCAATTTCTTTCAGGTCAGAAGATGGCAGGTCTCCCGGTATTGTGTTTTTCACAGAACTTGTTGCATTGCCATATTCCAGCGCTTTCTGACAGTCGCCGCCGTGCGCAAGCAGCCCGTACAGCACACCGGAAATGTAGGCATCCCCGCTTCCGATCCGGTCAACGACCTCAATATCTCTGTAAGGTTCTTCCTCATAGTACACATCCGTCTTCGCATTGTAGATCACAGAGCCAAATGTGTGACGTTTCGGACTGTGAACAATTCGCTGTGTGGAAGCTACGATGGAAATCGGATAGTCCTCGGTAAAGCTTTTCATGATCGTCCGGACATCTCCTTCTTTTCCAAAGGTAAGTCTTGCCGTCTCCTCAGAGCAGAAGAATACATCCACATATGGAAGGATCCGCTCAATGCATGCCCGTGCTTCTTCGCCCGTCCACAGATTTCCACGGAAGTTGACATCAAACGAAATCATCGCCCCCGCCTCTTTGAATCGTTTGATCATCTCGATCGCAGTTTCACGTGTCTTCTCACTGAGTGCCAGTGTAATCCCGGTTGTATGGAAACATCTCGCTGACGAAAACAGGCTCTCATCAAAATCCTCCACATCAATCTTTGTCATAGACGTATACATCCGGTCATAGACAATCCCAGGCTTTCTCGGGTATGCCCCATTTTCATAGTAATATACTCCAAGACGCGCATCTTTCTCTGCATCATATACCAGGTAGTCATCACTGACGCCACAGAAACGCACCCGGTTTTTGATATAAGTCCCAATATCATTTGCCGGAAGCTTAGAGATAATTCCGGTTCGCAGCCCAAGCAGGGAAACGCCCGATACTACATTTAATTCCGCGCCGCCCGCCTGCTTCTGAAGTGTCTCTCCGCGCACGATCCGCTCATTGTTCGGCGGGGAAAGGCGAAGCAGTAATTCTCCAAGTGCAAGCAGGTCAAATTCTTTTTTTGTTTCCATAAGGCACACCTCTTTTTCATTTATTTTGAAGTTTCATTCTCTCTGATTTGAAAATAGGGAATACAATGCACCTCTGCCTGTATTCCCTACGGTAAAAAATATATAAATAATTTTAGGTACAGCTCAAATGGGTATAAGCTGTCTGGACGTTTCCTGTACTGGCAAATACAGGTTTATATAATTAAAATAAATTATATACTATCTTTGTACACGGCCTGAACCGTCTCCACCTGCAAGTTTTAACACTTCATCCATAGATACTAAGTTCATATCTCCTTCGATAGAGTGTTTCAGGCAGGAAGCTGCAACTGCAAATTCGATTGTTGCCTGTGAGTCAAATCCATTTAAGGAAGCTGCGATCAGTCCGCCTCCGAAGCTGTCTCCGCCACCTACACGGTCAACGATGTGCATTTTGTATTTCTTGCTGAAGAAATAATCATTTCCATCGTATAACATTGCAGACCAGTTGTTGTCGTTTGCTGAGACAGACTCTCTTAATGTGATCGCTACTTTGCTGAATCCGAATCTGTCTGCTAACTGTTTTGCTACATCTTTGTATCCTTCATGGTTTACTGTACCAGTTGTAACATCTGTGTTTGCTGCGTGGATTCCGAATACGTCTGCTGCATCTTCTTCGTTTGCGATACATACGTCAACGTATTTACATAATTCTCCCATCACTTCTCCGGCTTTTTCTTTTGACCAGAGTTTATTTCTGTAGTTTAAGTCGCAGGAGATTGTCACTCCGTTTTCTTTTGCTGCTTTACAAGCTTCTAAGCAGATAGCTGCTACTTCGTCATTTAACGCCGGAGTGATTCCGGTAAAGTGGAACCATTCTGCTCCATCAAAAATCTCTTTCCAGTTGAAATCTTCTTTTGTAGCTGTTGCGATCGAAGATCCTGCTCTGTCGTAGATTACTTTCGAAGGTCTCTGGGAAGCACCCTTCTCTAAGAAGTAGATACCTACTC
>JAPFCT010000187.1 GCA_026169575.1 Faecalimonas sp. | reverse complement strand
GGTCATAGGTTCGAGCCCTATTGGTCCCATTTATATGAAAGCATTTCACACAGTATCTTATATGGCGGGATAGCTCAGTTGGCTAGAGCACACGGTTCATACCCGTGGGGTCGCAAGTTCAAATCTTGTTCCCGCTATTTATAAAAATTATATAAAAGATATGGCGGGATAGCTCAGTTGGCTAGAGCACACGGTTCATACCCGTGGTGTCGCAGGTTCAAATCCTGTTCCCGCTATTATAAGATGGAAAGTCCGGAGAGTATCTTCTTCGGATTTTTTTGAATCTCGTCTGCGAGATTCTTTATTCTTTTTCTTGATGTTTCATTCGTTTTCAAGTACAATAAAAGAAATAAATACGAAAAGGCTGTTACAAAAGGATGCGTTCCGGTTTGCAACAGCCTTTTCAACAGAGGAGTAAGAACGATGAATGACAAAAGCAGGATGATTTTAAAAATACTGGCAGGCGGGTATATTCTTTATATCGGGATCTCCCTTCTGATCGGTGTCCTTCAGACAGAACCGAATGAAAAAGTACTGATGATCTTTGTCAGCATTTTCTTTATGGCAGTCGGAAGTACAGTGCTTTATTTTTCCGGAAGAGCGCTGCTGAAGGAATATGGAATTGATATTGAATTCTGGAAGAAAAAGAAGGAACATCTAACAGCAGAGACGGAGGAAGATCAGGAAGCAGCCGGAGAAGTGGAAGAAGATTCCGAAAGAGAATCGCATGTAGAACTGCAGGATCTTTCAGATGATGATGGGGAAAGCAGAACGCAGCAGGAAGAAGACCTGGATACTGCAACGATCCAGGAGGATCACGTTCCGGAAAATGAGCAGGAAGAGCCTGAAAGAGCAGAAGAACAGGGAAAAGAAGAGCAGAATGATACGGATCCGGAAGAACGGAAATGTGAAGAGCAGTCTGTGGAAGAAGCAGCAGAAAAAGCGGAGCTGTCTGCCATGGAGGAATCTGGCAACAGTGATACAGAGGAAGAACAGACTGATATAGAAATAGAAGAAGAAAAAGCGCCGTCGGCAGCGGACGCGTCAGAGGATAAACCGGCAGAACAGGATGCTGCGGGACAGCAGGAGAAAGAGAAAGAAGAAAATCCGACGGAAAAGCTTTTTCGGAGAAGGCAGGCTTCTATCAGTCCGATGCCACAGCGAAGATCATAAGGCAAAGGGGCTTTGTGCCGGCATTGGACGGAGAACAGCTGCGGGCAAAGTTACAGAGAAAAAACTTAGAAACAGAAAAAATATCAGCCGGCGGATCATAGATCTGGACGGCAGAGCAGAGAAAGAGGTGTCATTATGCGGGCAGGACTTGGTTATGATGTTCATAAATTGACAGAAGGAAGGGATTTGATCCTCGGTGGAGTGAAGATCCCTTATGAAAAAGGGCTTCTTGGTCACTCAGATGCAGATGTATTGCTTCATGCGATCATGGATGCGCTTTTAGGCGCGGCAGCGCTTGGCGATATCGGAAAGCATTTTCCGGATACAGATGAGGCGTACAGAGGGATGTCCAGTCTGGAACTGTTGAGGCATGTCGGGCAACTTCTGGAGGAGAAGCTGTATCTGATTGAAAATATTGATGCGACGATCATTGCACAGCGTCCAAAGATGCTTCCGCATATAGAGAAGATGCGGGAAAATATAGCAGAGGTGCTCGGGATCGAAAAAGATCAGATCAATATCAAGGCAACTACCGAGGAAGGACTTGGATTTACCGGAAGTGGGGAAGGAATTTCCGCACAGG
>JAPFCT010000133.1 GCA_026169575.1 Faecalimonas sp. | reverse complement strand
GGACAAAGGATCCGGTCACAGATACATTTACGAAGGAAACATTCCGGATCGTAGGAGCAGGAAGCAGTCCTGAGTACATTTCCTTTCACCGGGGAAGCAGTATGATCGGAAATGGAGAAGTCAGCGGATTTCTCGCTGTGCCAAAAGAATCTTTTGTGACAGAGGCATATACAGAGTGTTATGTGTCCGTAGAAGGAGCGAAAGAGGAGACAGCATTTACCGGGGCGTACGATCAGAAAGTAGAGGAAGTTGCAGAGCGGATCGAATCGATCGGAGACCGGCAGGGAGCGCTCCGCGCGGAGGAAATCCGTGAAGATGCCAATGAAGAACTTGCGGAGGCAAAGGCGGAACTTTCTGATGGAAAGAAGACGGCAGAACAAGAACTTTCTGACGGAAAAGCGAAGATTGCGGATGCCGAGGCACAGTTAAAAAGTGCAAAAGAACAGCTGGAGAGTGGAAGCAGGGAACTGGAAGCCGGAAGGAATGAACTTCTCGCGAGCCAGTCGGCAGTCGATGCAGCCTATGCGCAGATCGCAGCCGGATGGGAACAGCTTGAGCAGGGAAAAGCAGAATTTGCGGTAAAAGAAGAGGAATTCAGAGGTCAGTACGAGGCAGGCATGGAACAGATCGCAGCCGGAGAGCAGCAGATCACAGCCGGACGCACAGAACTGGATGCAAAGAAGGCAGAGTACGAGGCAGGGAAGGCCGGATTAAATCAGATGAAGAATACGCTGGCAGAGCTGCAGGCGGCGCTGGAAAACGGGATGATCCCGGAGGAACAGGTTCCACAGACGGAGGCACAGATCGCAGCGTTTCAGAAGACGATCGCACAACTGGAGCCACAGCTTCAGCAGGCAGCAGATCAGATCGGGCAGGCAGAGCAGATGCTTGTGCAGAAAGAGCAGGAGCTTGCAGCGGCAAGGGCAAAGCTGGAGGAAGGAAAGGCTGCGCTTGATGCAGTGAGCGGACAGCTTGCAGCAGCTGAAAATGAACTGTATGCCGGGGAAGCGCAGGCGTCAGAAGGACAGCGCCAGATTGATGCCGGATGGGAAACGATCCACGCCGGGGAGGCAGAACTTGCGGCGGGTGAAAATGCAATCGCAGCCAATGAAAAGAAGCTTGCCGAGGCAAAAGAAGCTTATGAAAATGGCAAAAAAGAAGCCGAAGCCGAGATCAAAGACGGGGAAAATAAGATCAAAGATGCTGAACAGAAGATTGCAGAGATAGAAGATGCCACCTGGTATGTCAATGACAGAAGTGCACTTACAGAGTATACCGGATATGGCGATAACGCAGACCGTATGCGGGCAATCGGAGAAGTATTTCCGATTCTGTTCTTTATCGTAGCGGCGCTGATCAGTCTGACGACGATGACGCGTATGGTCGAGGAACAGCGCACGCAGATCGGAACGCTCAAAGCGCTCGGATATGGAAAATTCAGCATCGCAGGAAAATATCTGAATTATGCACTGATCGCAACAATCGGGGGAAGCATTTTTGGTGTGCTGTTCGGAGAGAAAGTATTCCCATATATTATTGTGAATGCATATAAGATCATCTATGTGCATATGCCGGATGTTGTGATCCCTTACCACTGGGGTTATGCGGCGATGGCAACCGGGGCGGCAGTCCTCTGTACAAGTGCGGCAGCATTGCTTGCCTGCTACAAAGAGCTGGCATCCCAGCCGGCAGTGCTGATGCGTCCGCCTGCACCGAAGCAGGGCAAACGTGTTTTTCTGGAGCGCATCCCTTTCCTCTGGAGCAGACTGAGCTTTATCTGGAAATCAACGATCCGGAATCTGATCCGGTATAAAAAACGGTTCTTTATGACCGTCTTTGGAATCGGCGGCTGTATGGCGCTGATGATCGTTGGATTCGGACTGCGGGATTCTATTTTTGATGTGGGAAGGATCCAGTATCAGGAACTGAATTTATACGATGGGATGATCATCTTAAATGCAGACGCAGATGAAAAAGACAAGGAATCGCTGGATCAGTATCTGAAGGAGGAAAAGGAGATCAGCCAGACTTCAGAAGGATATCTGAAGAAAACGGATATCCAGAAAGGAAAGATAAAGAAGGAAGTGTATCTGTATGTGCCGGAAGATTTAGAAAAAAACAAAGAATTTTTAGTCTACCGGGACAGAAAGACAAAGGATACATTTGAACTTGGAGAGAAGGATGTGATTCTCACAGAGAAGATGGCAAAGACGCTGGAAGTAAAGAAAGGGGATACGATCACAGTAAAAGGGGACAATGGTGAGGAGAAAGAACTGACGATCACAAATATCTGTGAAAACTATATGGAGCATTACCTCTATGTATCTCCGCAGGTATACAAAGAGACGTTCGGTGCGCTTCCGAAAGCAAATAATATTTACTTTAAGATGAAAACATTTGATGAGAAAAAGTTAAAGGAAATCGGAGAAAACGTACTGGACGAGCGTGCGGCGCTCAATGTTTCTTACACCTACAATGTAGAGGAACAGATGGATGAGATGCTGGAAAGTCTGGATATTGTCATCGTT
>JAPFCT010000192.1 GCA_026169575.1 Faecalimonas sp. | reverse complement strand
GCTTTGCCGGTTCTTCTTCCTGCTCTTTTTTTATCCGCCCCTCTCCATCTTCATGCAGCATCTTCCGGTCGGGCGGCATCGCGCAGACAGTTCCGGTGCATAAAATAACGCTCAATACTACTGCCAGAATCGTTCTCATCTTGCAACTCCTTTTGATTTCGTCTACTACCATTGTAAGCATTCTGCAAAAGATTTATGACTGGTCCCGTGATATAGCTAAAATAGCAGGGGATCCCCCCTGCTATTTCATCTGCTCTACTCGCTCCTGCACTGTTTTGTTAAAGTTTTCTACTTTCCGGTAATACGGCTCGCTCATATATTTGGAATGCAGCATGAAATCTGCAGTCGCCAGATTGTTTGCGATCGGAATATCGTATACGACTGCGATACGCAAAAGCGCCTTCACATCCGGATCATGTGGCTGTGCCTCGAGCGGATCCCACAAAAAGATCATAAAGTCGATATTTCCCTCAACAATCTTTGCACCGATCTGCTGATCTCCTCCAAGCGGTCCGCTGTTATAACCTTTCACCGGAAGTCCCGTCTTCTCTGCGATCAGTCTGGATGTCGTCCCGGTTCCGCAGAGAAAATGCCCTTTTAAAATATCTTTGTTTTTATCACACCACTCTACAAGTTCTTTTTTCTTTCCATCGTGCGCGACCAGCGCGATATGCTTTGCCTTTCCAATCTCAAATGTAACATAATCATCCTGTAACATAGTCAATCATCCTCCTTCTCATCTGGCTTTTGTTGCCCTTCTGCCAGAATCTGCGGTCTTCTGAACCGTCTTTTCTGTTCTATTATACACAATTTCTGCTCTGATAGAAAGTCTCCTTACTGTTTTGCAACAATCTCTCCCTGCTTTTTGTAAATACTTCCTGCCGGGATGACTCCGCGCACCATGGAAAGTGGATAAATATTCGTATGTCTTCCGACCACACTTCCCGGGTTGAGTACGCTTCCACATCCTACTTCTACCTCATCTCCAAGCATTGCACCGAATTTTTTCAGTCCCGTCTCGATCGTCCTCTCCTGCGCCTTCACTTTCACAAGCGATTTATCAGATTTCACATTGGAGGTAACTGCCCCTGCTCCCATATGCGATTTGTACCCGAGTATGGAATCTCCTACATAATTATAGTGCGGCACCTGCACTTTGTTAAATAAAATTACATTTTTCAGTTCGGTAGAATTTCCTACGACAGCTCCTTCTCCCACGATCGCATTTCCACGGATAAACGCACAGTGTCTGATCTCGGCGTCCTTTCCGATGATCGCCGGCCCGTGGATACTTGCAGTTGCGGCAATTTTTGCCGACTTTGCAATCCAGATATCCTCCCCGGTTTTCTCATACTCTTCCTCCGGAAGCGTACTGCCAAGTGCTGTGATAAATGCTCCGATCTTCGGGAGTACCTCCCATGGATAAGTCACACCATCAAAGATCGCGCTGGCGATCGTCTCCTCTAATGTATATAATTCTGCTACTGTCATCTGTTCCATGTCTGCTTTCCTTTCTAGTCTGATTTTCTTATTTCTTTACCGGATCTTTCTTTTTTCCTGGTGCTTTCTCCGACATCTTTGGCTGCCGGTAAAAACTGGCTGCCCTGTCATAGCACGCGCGCAGCTGATACTGATTATTCAGTCTCAGCACACCATCTGTGTGATTCTTCACGAACCGTTCCAGTTTCTCCATATATTCATCCGGGGTAATTTCCCCATCTGCCACATAATTTAACCCCTTTTCCCAGCTCGCTGTCAGCTCCGGGTTCAAAAGAGAACGGATCGAATGTCCGACCACCTCAAATACCATCTCACCGAGCAGTGTCGGCGTAATGATCTGTGTCTTTTTATTCAGTGACAAATATTTAATATGGATCAGTTTCTTTAAGATCTCTGCCCGTGTTGCACTCGTTCCGATCCCACTTCCTTTGATCTGTGCCCGCAGTTCCTCATCTTCGATCAGCTGCCCGGCATTCTCCATCGCAAGAATGATCGAACCAGAATTATATCGTTTCGGCGGAGATGTCTCTCCCTCCTTGATCTGAAATCCACGCAGATCCAGCTGCATTCCCTTTCGCAGTTTCTGCACAAGAGCAAACAGATCTGTACTCTGATTTTCCTCCTCACCGTCGGTCTCTTCTTCTTTTTTTGCGCCCGGCACTCCGGCTACTTTCAGATATCCTTCCTCGGCAAGCACTTTAAAAGAAGAGAAAAACTGTTCTTCCTTCCGCTTTGTCACAATGGTGACTTTCTGATATACCGCCGGCGGATAAAAGATACTCAAAAACCGTCTGACGATCAGATCGTATACACTCCTTGCCGTCGGAGCAACTGCCTGCAGCGCTGCGAGCCCCTGACCGGTCGGTATGATCGCGTAGTGGTCTGTGATCTGCCTGTCATTGACATAGCGGGTCTTCTCAAGCCCTTTGTGGCTTCCAAACTGTAAAATATCTGTCAGGAACGGCCCTGCCATCTCATATCTGGAGAGCCCGTTCAGATTCTTATGGATCTCTTTTGCAACCGCAGTCGAAAGTACACGGGCATCTGTTCTCGGATAAGTGACAAGCTTCTTCTCATAAAGTTCCTGCACGATGCGGAGCGTCTCATCCGGACTGATCTTGAACCGTTTGGAACACTCATTCTGAAGCTCTGCCAGATTAAATAAAAGCGGTGGATTCTTCTTTTCTTTTTTCTTCTCAACAGAGAGAATCTCGCAGGTGAGCGGCTTTGGATCGCTCAAATATGCGATCAATTCTTCTGCTTTCTCCTTTTTCTGGAATCCATTCTCCTTGTAGAGATCAAAAGAACCAAAATACCGTGAACCTTTGACCGCGCGCCATTCTCCCGAAAAAGTCTGCCCATCCATATCGATCGTGGCAAGTACACGGAAAAACGGAGTCTTTACAAACTCCCGGATCTCCCGCTCCCTGCGCACGATCATGCCGAGCACACAGGTCATTACCCGCCCGACAGAAAGCACCGTATACTTTGTCCGCAGATAGTTGGAAATACTGTTTCCATATTTCAAAGTCAAAAGTCTTGAGAAATTAATTCCCATCAGATAATCCTCTTTTGCCCGCAGATATGCAGATGCACTCAGATTGTCATAGCTTTCCAGCGGTTTCGCCTCTTTGATCCCGCGGAGGATCTCCTCCTCGGTCTGGGAATCGATCCAGACGCGCTTTCGCACTTTTCCTTTCACTCCTGCCATCTGCTCTACCAGCCGGTAAATATACTCTCCTTCCCGCCCGGAGTCGGTGCAGACATAGATCGTATCCACATCTGTTCTTGTCAGCTGCTCCTTTACAATCTCAAACTGCTTTTTTACTGCCGGGATCACTTCGTACTTAAATTCTTCTGGCAGAAACGGAAGGGTATCCAGACTCCACCGTTTCAGTTTCGCATCATATACTTCGGGATAGCTCATCGTGACAAGATGTCCGACACACCATGTCACGATCGCATTGTCCGCCTCCAGATATCCGTCTCTTCGTCTTGTATTTAATTTTAATGCCTTTGCAAATTCCTGTGCGACGCTTGGCTTCTCCGCAATATATACTGATTTTCCCATGGGTACCTACTTTACTGTAAAATGATATGCCGTGGTTGTCTCATACGGACTTCCTGCTTTGCAGACCGGGCCTTCAAAATGTTCTTTGTGGATCGCATCCGGGAAATACTGCGTCTCAAAACATGCACCGCTTCTTCTTCCATAGCAGATGCCATCTTTTCCTTCCTCATGCTCTACAAAATTTGCGGTATAAAACTGCATTCCCGGAAGATCTGTCCATACTTCCATTACAATGCCGCTTTCTGCGCCTTCCATCTCCGCCACCTTGCGGTAAGTTCCTGGATGATTTAATACCCAGTTATGATCGTATCCGTTTCCAAGACGGATTGCTTCATAATCACTCTCGATCCCATCTCCGATCTGTCTTCCCTTTCTGAAATCCATCGGTGTTCCCTCCACGGAAAGGATCTCTCCAGTCGGAACCGACTCTGCATCTGCTCTTGTAAATGCATCCGCATCGATCTGCACACGCTGCGCAAGCACATCCTTCTTC
>JAPFCT010000311.1 GCA_026169575.1 Faecalimonas sp. | reverse complement strand
GGCTTGAGGCATCTTACAATGCGATCTTAAACGGGGTAGACGGAAGAGAGTACGGGTACCTTGAAGAAGGAGCGCTTCTTGAACGTACGATCAAGGAGGCGGAGAATGGAAACACTATCGTTTCCACAATCGATGCAGAACTTCAGAAGATTGTAGAGAAGCATATTTTAGAGTTTGATAAGACTTACAGAAACAATGCGGAGAAAGGAAACGGAAGTCTCAACACAGCGGTCATCATTGCAGACCCTCAGAGCGGGGAGATCCTTGCGCAGGCATCGTATCCTAATTTTGATCTGAACAAGCCGCGTGATATTTCTGCATACTACACTGAAAAAGAGTTAAAGAAGATGAAAGAGGAGGAAAAAGTAGAGATCCTCAATAATCTGTGGAGAGATTTCTGTGTCAGTGATTCTTATGAGCCGGGATCAACGGCGAAGCCATTTACAGTTGCGGCAGGGCTTGAGACCGGTAAGATAAGGGGAAATGAAGTATATACCTGCGGAGGTTCCCTTGTTGTGGCAGAGGACACAGATCCGATCAACTGTCATTATACAGCGGGACATGGCACACAGACCGTTGCACAGTCCATTGCAAATTCATGTAACGTAGCGATGATGGAGATGATCAAGGTCATTGGTGCAGAAGATTTCTACCGTTATCAGAGTATTTTCGGCTTTGGAGCTCAGACCGGGATCGATCTGCCGGGAGAGGCAGAAGGAATCCTGCAGGATCCGGAACTGGTAGGTCCGGTGGATCTTGCAACGAACTCATTCGGGCAGAATTTTAATGTGACGATGGAGCAGATGATCGCGGGAATGTCGGCTCTGATCAATGGCGGAAACTATTACGAACCTCATGTGGTGAAACAGATCCAGGATGAAAATGGAAATGTGATCGAGACAAAAGAGTCTGTTCTGAAGAAGCGTGTGATCTCCGAGAATACATCGACGCTGGTCAAACAGTATATGAAGACGGTTATGGAAGGAACCGGAACCGGTGCGCCGGCTGCGATCGACGGATATGATATCGGAGGAAAGACCGGTACTGCTGAGAAATATCCGAGAAACAGTGGAAAGCATCTTCTTTCCTTTATCGGATATGCACCGCAGGATGAGCCGGAGGTGCTGATCTATGTTGTGATCGATGAGCCAAATACAGAATCCCAGGAAGACAGTATGCTCGTGCTGAATCTGGCGCGCAGTATTATGGAAGAAGCATTTCCGTATCTGAATATTTCCACGATCGACGGTCAACCGGTGGAAGCTCCGGAACCGACAGAAGATCCGGAAGCGGATCAGCCGGCAGAGATGGAGTCAGAAGAAGTTTCCGGGGAAGAGATGTATGAAGGAGAAACCTCCGGCGGAGAGACAGCGCAGGATCCGTCAGTGCAGGATGACTCTTACGGGGAAAATGCAGGAGAAGAATCTTATGGAGATTCGTCTTATGAAGAGGGAAACTATGGAGATGGTTCCTATGAGGGTGGAGTATATGAGGATGGCTCCGGAGGCATGGAGGAAGGGTACTGATCTGCAGATCTTATGAAAATTTTTGTCCAATGGAATGTGAATAACCTCACAGAAGTGTTAATAAATTATAAAAACAACTTCTGTGAGGTTTTTTTATGAAAAATAAGACCTATAATAAGAGAAAAGTGTTTGTGGTCTTTCTTGCGGCAGTCATAGTGATTCTGGGACTGATCGGGCGGCTGTGTTATCTGATGATCTTTGATGCAGAATATTACCAGAAAAAAGCGGAATCGCTCCATGAGAGAGAGCGTGAGATCAAAGCGGCCAGGGGAGAGATTGTGGACCGGAATGGGAAAGTGCTGGCGACAAACCGAACAGTCTGTACGATCTCTGTGATCCACAGTCAGATCAAAGAGAAGGAGCGTGTGACCGAGGTACTTGCAAAGGAGCTGGAACTGGATCCGGAGACGGTGAGGAAGCGTGTGGAAAAGGTTTCTTCGATGGAGCGTGTAAAGACAAACGTGCCTAAGGAGACCGGGGATAAGATCCGCAGTTATGACCTTGCAGGGGTGAAGGTGGATGAGGATTTTAAACGGTACTATCCGCATGAGGAACTGGCATCGAAGGTGCTTGGATTTACGGGAGGCGATAACCAGGGGATCATCGGGCTGGAAGTCAGATACGAAGATTATTTAAAAGGAACAAACGGGATGATCCTGACAACAACAGATGCAAGAGGAATCGAGCTGGAAGGAATCGCAGAAGACCGGATCGAGCCGGTGCCAGGGAATACGCTGCGGCTTACGATCGACTATAATATCCAGAAATATGCGGAGCAGGCGGCACAGAAGGTAATGGAGGAGAAGCAGGCGGACGGGGTATCAATCCTTCTGATGAACCCGAAGAACGGAGAAATCCTGGCGATGGTCAATGTGCCGGAATTTAATCTCAATGACCCTTTTACGCTGACCGAGGAATTCCTTGCGGCAAGTGCCGAAGAACTGTCAGATGTGGATGTTGCAGATCCGGAGAAAAAGCAGGATCTGCTGAACCGGATGTGGAGAAACCGCTGTATCAATGATACGTATGAGCCGGGGTCTACTTTTAAGATCATTACCTCCTCAGCATGTCTGGAGGCCGGGGTGGTAAGTCTTGCGGATACGTTTCAGTGTCCGGGGTACCGGATGGTGGAAGACCGGAAAATCCGCTGTCACAAAGTTGGCGGACATGGGGCGGAAACCTTTGTGCAGGGGGTTCAGAATTCCTGCAACCCGGTATTTATCGATATCGGGCTTCGCCTCGGTGCAGATAAGTTCTGTGAATATTTCCGCCAGTTCGGACTGATGGATCTGACCGGGGTAGATCTTCCCGGGGAGGCAGGAACGATCATGCATAAGAAGGAAAATATCGGAGCAGTGGAACTGGCGACAATGAGTTTCGGGCAGTCTTTCCAGATTACGCCCGTACAGATGGTGACGACCGTAAGCTCGATCATCAACGGCGGGGTGCGGGTGACGCCGCATTTTGGGGCAGGGATTCTGGACCGGGAAGGAAATGAACTGGAAACCTTTTCGTACAAAGAGCGAAAAGG
>JAPFCT010000369.1 GCA_026169575.1 Faecalimonas sp. | reverse complement strand
GTGAAGAAGAAAGATATGGCAAGCATCGCAATGAGCTACGGATATGTATATGTAGCACAGATCGCTATGGGAGCTGACTTCAATCAGACTGTAAAAGCAATCGCAGAGGCAGAAGCTTATCCAGGACCATCCTTAATTATTGCTTACGCTCCATGTATCAACCATGGTATCAAGAAGGGTATGAACAAAGCTCAGACAGAAGAAGAGTTAGCAGTAAAATCAGGATACTGGCACAACTTCCGTTTCAACCCTGCTGCAGAAGGAAACAAATTCACTCTTGACAGCAAGGCTCCGACAGAAGATTACAGAGAATTCTTAAATGGAGAAGTTCGTTACAATGCATTAGCAAGAATGAATCCAGAGAGAGCAGAAGAATTATTCGCAAAATCAGAAGAAGCAGCAAAAGAGAGATATGCATACCTCAACAAGCTTGTAACTCTCTATGGAAGTGACGCTGAATAAGAAGAAATTCTTTGCAGACACTGGTAAGAGCTAGTGCAAATGAAAAAGGATATTTTTCAGAAGAGCATAAAGTCATACAAAAATAAAGTAACACGAAAGGGATACTTCAGAGATGGAGTATCCCTTTTTAGAGCCCATTGCCGGGAATCAGGGTGGGATTTTGCAGAAAGTATACAAAAAAAGAAAAATCACAGCAGAAAAAACGGTAAAAGTAGCAATTCCTATTTTGAAAAAATTATGGTATACTGAATGCTGTTTCAAAAGAGAATTGAATGACAAGAGATAGAGGTGCAAGGATTATCAGTACGGTACATAGCATACGGTGGACGACCGGTGTGCCGGAAAGGATGAATTGCCGAAGAACTGTTCTTTCGTCCGGGGAGCAGGATCTGGGGCGCTGCAGAATATGCAGCGAACTGTCACAGACATGTGGAGTGCTATCGTTGGATGAAATAAAACAGAGATGAGTAGGAAGGTTTTCGCCATGAACGCGCTTTGGCAAGTTGTCGTTCATGGTTTTCTTTTTCAAAAAACAAATCAGAGACTATTTTCAGATAGCAGAAAGAGAAAGGAAAAACTTATGCACATTTCAAAGAAAAAAATAGGGAGTGCGGCAGCGCTCGTCATCATGTTTACACTGCTGCTGTCCATGACAGCATTTGCAGCGGAAGGGGAAGCGGCACAGCCAAAGATGTACGCCACCTTCTGGGCGCTGATTCCACCGATCGTGGCGATCGCACTCGCGCTGATCACAAAAGAGGTTTACAGTTCGCTGTTTGTGGGGATTCTTGTAGGAGCGATGTTCTATGCAGATTTCTCATTTGAGGGAACGGTTGTCCATATCTTCCAGGGCGGGATCATCAGCGTTCTGTCAGACAGTTACAATGTAGGGATCCTTGTATTTCTGATCATCCTCGGAGCGATGGTCAGCCTGATGAACCGGGCAGGAGGATCTGCGGCGTTTGGAAAGTGGGCCGGAAAGAGGATAAAGACCCGTGCCGGTGCACAACTTGCAACGATCGCACTCGGTGTGTTGATATTTATCGATGATTATTTTAACTGTCT
>JAPFCT010000071.1 GCA_026169575.1 Faecalimonas sp. | reverse complement strand
GAGCAGAAGCGCGGCTTTTACAAGCGCCTCACCATATCCAGTCGAGCAGGAGTGGACAATTTTTGCGCCGTCCGGAAGCTTTGCATAAATATCTTTGATCGCGCGGATCGTTGTGCCGAGAGGATCTCCGTCGTTACTATGGTAAAAAGAGTAGAGCAGATTGCCGTCCTCACCGACCAGGGCAGCCTTTGTTGTAGTGGATCCTGCATCGATCCCGAGAAAGCAGTTTCCCTTGTAAGCAGAGAGATCCAGCACCGGGACCTGATGCTTTTCGTGCCTTGCCTTAAAAGAAGTATACGCTTCTTCGCTGGAAAAAAGCGGTTCCATACGTTCCACTTCAAAATCCATATGGATATGTTCGGCAAGCTTTGTCTGAAGGTCTGTGAGGGATGTTTCATGGTCTCCTTTGGAGTTCAGGGCAGATCCGATCGCAGCAAACAGATGGGAATGCTTCGGTGCGATAATATGTTCATCATCAAGATTTAAGGTGCGGATAAAACTATTCCGCAGCTCTGATAAAAAGTGCAGCGGACCGCCGAGGAATGCCACATGTCCGCGGATCGGTTTCCCGCAGGCGAGACCGCTGATCGTCTGGTTGACGACTGCCTGAAAAATAGAGGCGGCGAGATCCTCCTTTGTAGCGCCTTCGTTGATCAGCGGCTGAATATCTGATTTCGCAAAAACACCGCAGCGGGCAGCAATCGAGTAAAGCGCCTGATAATTTTTCGCATAAGAATTCAGACCGGTGGCATCTGTCTGCAGCAGAGAGGCCATCTGGTCGATAAAAGATCCGGTTCCGCCGGCGCAGATTCCATTCATACGCTGCTCGACATTTCCGCCCTCGAAATAGATGATCTTTGCATCCTCCCCGCCAAGTTCGATCGCAACATCTGTCTGCGGGGCATAATCCTGCAGTGCAGAAGAGACCGCGATCACTTCCTGCACAAAAGGAATATGAAGATGGCTGGCGAGCGTCAGACCTCCGGAACCTGTCATGACCGGGGACACAAGGATCGGGCCAAGCTTATAAAGTGCACGGCCGAGAAGATCGGAAAGCGTCTCCTGGATGTTGGCAAAATGACGTTCGTAATCAGAGAACAGAACATTGTTGTCCTGATCAAGGATTGCGATCTTTACCGTGGTGGAACCGATATCGATCCCCAGTTTATATAGTTGTCTGTTATTCATAAATATTGCTCCTTTTAGAAGAAATAAGGTCTGTTCTAACCTATTAAATGTAAACTGCTCAAAAAAGCAATTTTCATTATATGACAACAATTTGCAAAATACAACGAAAAAATAATAAACTGTTAGAATTGACAAAAGAGGAGCTTGCAGGTACAATTAATATGAGTAAATTTTAAGAAAGGTCAAAAGGAGTAGTTATTCATATGAATTGGATCAACAAATTAGAACGTAAGTTTGGAAGATATGCAATACACAACCTGATGCATTACATTATCATCCTTTATGCTGTCGGGTTCGCTCTGAATCTGATCGCACCAGGGTTTTATATGAATTATCTGAGCCTGAATGCCAGCGCGATTCTGCATGGACAGATCTGGAGGATCGTGACATTTCTGCTTCAGCCGCCGGATGGAAGCCCGCTTTTTATTGTTTTTGCATTGTATTTATATTATATGATCGGTCAGAATCTGGAAGCGGCATGGGGTGCGTTCCGGTTTAATCTGTACTTCTTTACCGGAGTATTGTTTCATCTGATCGCCGCATTAATTGTATACTTCCTGACAGGAATTTCATTTCCGATCGGGACAGCTTATCTGAATCTGTCATTGTTTTTTGCTTTTGCAGCACTGTATCCGAATGTAGAATTTCTGTTGTTTTTCGTCATTCCGATCAAGGTAAAATACCTGGCGCTGCTTGATGGAGCGTTCTTCGCTTTTACGATCCTGCAGGGATTCCTTCCGTCCTACGGAGGGGGAATGTATGGAATCGTATACAAGGCAAATGCGATCGCAGCATTCGTATCTCTTTTGAATTTCCTGATTTTTTACGTATCGTCAAGGAATATGAAGGCTTACTCGCCAAAAGAAATCAGAAGAAAGCAGGCATATAAGAAACAAGTGCACCGGGCAGAACACACTTATGCCAATGGAGCAAGACACAGATGCGCCGTGTGCGGCAGAACAGAGCTGGATGATCCGAATCTGGAATTCCGTTACTGCACAAAGTGTAATGGCGATTATGAATATTGCCAGGATCACCTGTTCACACACGAGCATGTGAAATGATTTTCAGACTGAAGTGAGATAAGAAAGGAAAAGTAAAAGATGAGAAAGACAAAAATTATATGTACGATGGGACCAAATACGAATGACAGAGCTATGATGAAGCGTCTCGCGGAAGAAGGCATGAATATAGCACGCTTTAACTTTTCACATGGCTCTCACGAGGAGCAGAAGGGAAGAATGGATCTTCTGAAATCTGTCCGTGAAGAGATTGGAAAACCGATCGCGATCCTGCTTGACACAAAAGGGCCGGAGATCCGTACAGGTGTACTCAAAGATGGAAAGAAAGTAAGATTAGAGGCAGGAGAACTCTTTACACTGACAACAGACGAGATCGAGGGAGATGCAAGAAAGGTATCTATCACATATGACGGTCTGGCAGAAGATGTAGAACCGGGAAAGAGAATCCTGATCGATGACGGTCTGATCGAGCTGGAAGTCAAGACGATCAATGGAAACGAGATTACTTGTAAAGTGTTAAATGGAGGAGAACTCGGAGAAAGAAAAGGTGTCAATGTTCCGAACGTTCCGGTACGTCTTCCAGCGCTTACAAAGAAAGACAGAGAGGATATTATTTTTGGAGTAGAGCAGGGGATTGACTTTATTGCCGCATCCTTTGTACGTTCTGCAGAAGGCATCCTTGAGATCCGCGCACTGTTAAAAGAATGCGGTGCACCTCATACGCCGATCATCGCGAAGATCGAGAATGCAGAAGGAATCAAAAATATCGATGAGATCATCCACTGTGCCGATGGGATCATGGTTGCAAGAGGTGACCTCGGAGTTGAGATCCCGGCAGAGAAAGTTCCTTACTTACAGAAGATGCTGATCAAAAAGTGTAACGACAACTATAAACCGGTCATCACTGCGACACAGATGTTAGATTCTATGATCCGCAATCCTCGTCCGACAAGAGCGGAAGTGACAGACGTTGCCAATGCTGTTTATGATGGAACAGATGCGGTGATGCTCTCCGGCGAGACTGCGCAGGGAAAATATCCGGTAGAAGCTTTACAGATGATGGTACACATTATTGAAAATACAGAGAAGCATCTGGATTATGATGTACTTCTTGAAAAGGCACAGGAGCATAGAAAGAAAGGAATCTCCAGTGCGATCGGATATTCTTCTGTGGCAACTGCGATGAATCTCTCGGCAAAATGCATTATCACACCGTCTGTGACCGGGGCGACAGCGAGAGTGGTCTCCAAGTTCAAACCGAAAGCAGATATCATCGGTGTGACACCATGCGAAGAGACACTGAGAAAGATGCAGATCTACTGGGGAGTAACTCCGGTAAAATCGATTGAGTACAGCACGACAGAGGATATCTGCAACGATGCGATCGATCTTGTGACAGCAAAGAGACTTGTAGAGCCAGGTGATATTGTTGTAATGACAGCGGGAATCCCTTCCCCTACAATCAAAAAATCACGTGATGGCGTAAGTAACATGATGAGAATCGCTGTGGTAGAATAGCACAGTCCGGGAAGGCATGACGAGGCGGCAGAGGGCTGTCCGGTCATGCCTTCTCTGCGACAGAAAAGGAGAAGAACCAATGACGAAGAAACCATTTGTGACAAAAGAACAACTGGAAGAGATTATAAAGACTTATCCTACTCCGTTCCACATCTATGATGAAAAAGGGATCCGGGAAAATGTCAGGGCGCTGAAAGAGGCTTTTTCATGGAATAAAGGGTACAAAGAATATTTTGCAGTCAAGGCGACGCCGAATCCGTTTTTAATTCAGATCCTGAGGGAGTACGGGTGCGGATGTGACTGCTCTTCTTATACAGAACTTATGATGTCAGAGGCGATCGGAGCTGTGGGAGAAGATATTATGTTTTCCTCCAATGCGACGCCGGCGGAAGAGTTTGTCTATGCAGATAAACTGGGTGGTATCATCAATCTGGATGATTTTACACACATTGAATTTTTGGAAAAGGCGATCGGACATATTCCGGAGACGATCAGCTGCCGTTACAATCCGGGAGGACTGTTCCAGATCAGCAATGATATTATGGACAATCCAGGGGATGCCAAATATGGAATGACGACAGAGCAGCTGTTTGATGCCTTCCGCATCTTAAAAGAGAAGGGTGCAAAACACTTTGGACTCCACGCTTTTCTTGCGAGCAATACAGTGACAAATGACTATTATCCGATGCTTGCGAAGGTGCTGTTTGAGGTGGCAGTGAAACTGCAGAAGGAAACCGGAGCGCATATCAAGTTTATCAATCTGTCCGGAGGAATCGGAATCCCGTATCATCCGGATCAGGAACCAAATGATATCCATGCGATCGGAGAAGGCGTAAGAAAAGTGTATGAAGAGGTACTTGTCCCGGCCGGAATGGGAGACGTTGCAATTTATACAGAACTTGGAAGATTTATGATGGGTCCATATGGAGCTCTTGTGACAAAGGCAATTCATGAGAAACATACACACAAGGAGTATATCGGATGTGATGCCTGCGCGGTAAATCTGATGCGGCCGGCAATGTATGGGGCTTATCATCATATTACAGTGATGGGCAAGGAGGATGCGCCGTGTGATCACAAATATGATATTACGGGATCTCTCTGTGAGAATAATGATAAGTTTGCGATCGACCGGATGCTTCCGGAGATTGAGACCGGAGATCTGCTCTACATTCATGACACCGGAGCACATGGATTTGCGATGGGATACAATTACAATGG
>JAPFCT010000367.1 GCA_026169575.1 Faecalimonas sp. | reverse complement strand
TATTTCTTCATAATAGTCGGTAAAGATTCTTTGTAAGATATTCATAAGTCTATTATGCAGGAAAAAGGAAGAAAAAGAAACCCCCTAACCCCTCAAGATTGAGGGGAAGGGGAGCTGAATAGGCGAAGCCTATTTTTTATAAGTAAGGACATGCGTATCATTTCCAAGAACTACTGTCCTGCTCTATCCGCTGTTATTTCATCGGTACTACAGCGCCTTCATAAGTGTCTGTGATAAATTTCCCGATTTCTTCACTCTGAAGTACTTCCACAAGCGCTTTGATCTTCTCACTGTCTTTGTTCTCTTTTTTCACTGCGATGATGTTCGCATAAGTCTGAGCTGCCTCAGAATCTGCCTCTTCTTTTGCGATCGCATCTGTCTGCACATTGAATCCTGCATCCAGTGCATAATTTCCATTTAACACAACAAAATCAAGCTCATCTACCACTCTCGCAATCTGTGCGGCATCCAGCTCTACGATCTCAACATTGTGCGGATTCTCTTCCACGTCTTTTTTCGTTGCATTCAGACCAGCATCTTCCTTTAATGTGATAATGCCATTCTCTTCGAGAAGAAGAAGCGCTCTCGCCTCGTTTGTCGCATCGTTTGGCACTGCGATCTTCGCCCCATCCTTGATCTTCTCAAGATCTTCAGATGCTCCCGGATAGATTCCAAGCGGTTCATAGTGGATCTTTGCCGCACTGACAAGATCAGAACCTTTCTCCTCATTAAAGTTATCCAGGTATGGCTGATGCTGGAAATAGTTTGCATCAAACTCTCCTTCATCCACGACTACATTCTGCTGCGGATAATCATCAAACTCTTTGATCTCCAGCGTATATCCTTTCTCTTTTAAAAGTCCTTTCGCCTCTTCCAGGATTTCTGCGTGCGGGGTCGGGGATGCTGCCACTGTGATCGTCTTATCATCCGCCTTCTTTTCTTCTCCTCCACATGCAGTCAGTCCAACTGCCAGTACAGCAGCTGCTCCTGCTAAAATAATTCTCTTTGCATTTCTGTTTTTCATCTTCTTATCCTCTTACTCTCTTATCTGTCCGTTTGGAAATCTGCATTCCGATTTCCTGTAAAATCTGTACGATCAGTACAAGTACGATCACTGTGATCAGCATGATATCCGTCTGGTATCTGTGGTATCCATACCGGATTGCAATATCACCGAGTCCACCTCCTGCGACAACTCCAGCCATCGCAGAATATCCGAGGATCGTTGCAAGCGCGATCGTACACCCTACGATCAGTGATGTCTTCGCCTCCGGGATCAATACTTTCACAATAATTTTCAGCGGGGAAGCTCCCATGCTTAATGCCGCCTCCACAACACCATGTTCTACTTCCAGCAGGGAAGACTCGATCATACGCGCGATAAATGGCGCCGCTGCAATGACAAGCGGAACGATCGTGGCCGTAGATCCATAGCTTTTCCCGACGATCAGCTTTGTCAGCGGTGTCACCGCGATCAACAAAATCAAAAATGGAATGGATCTTAAAATGTTTACAAAGATATCCAGGATCCGGTTCACTACCGGCATTGGTTTTAAACCATCTTTCCTCGTCACGATCAGAGCGATTCCCATCGGGAATCCAATCACATAGGCAAGCGCTGTCGATACTAATGTCATGTAGAGCGTATCAACCGAACCTTCTGCGAGCATCTTAATGAGTTCCTGTGTTTCCATGTGCGGCAACCTCCTCTACAATAATATTTCTCTCTTCCAGATAATGAATTGCCTGCTCCGCTTTCACATCCTCATCCGGCAGCTGCAGGATCATCTGGCCATATGCTTTTCCGTCGATATTTTTCGTATCTGCCCCCATGATATTGACGCGGACTCTGCAGTTTAAGATCATATCTGCGATCACCGGCTCAAAAGAAGAATTGCCATCAAATACAATGCGGACATATCTCTTTCCACCCACTTCAAGCTGATTTGCTTCTTCCTTATATACAAGCTGCTTTGCGATCTCTGTCTGCGGCTTGGAAAATACATCTGTCGCGCTTCCCATCTCCACGAGATGTCCTGCATCGACGATTGCAACCTGATTACAGATTTCTTCTACAACTGCCATCTCATGGGTAATGATCACGATCGTGATCTTAAATTTCTGATTGATCTCCTTTAACAGTGCAAGAATTGACTTCGTCGTTGTCGGATCCAGCGCGCTTGTCGCCTCATCACAGAGTAAGATTTTCGGATTTGTGGCAAGAGCGCGGGCGATCGCCACTCTCTGCTTCTGTCCTCCCGAAAGCTGCGATGGATAAGACTTCGCTTTGTCACTTAACCCTACGATCTCTAACAGCTCTTCTGCACGCTTTTTCGCGTCCGGCTTCTTCACTCCTGCGATCTCCAGTGGAAAACAGATATTATCCAGCACATTCCTCTGCATCAGCAGATTAAAATTCTGGAAGATCATCCCAATCTCCTGCCGCTGTCTGCGCAGTTCCTTCTGATCCATCTTGCCAAGATCTCTCCCTGCGATCAGAACTTCTCCTTCTGTCGGCACTTCCAGATAATTGATGCATCTGACCAGTGTACTTTTCCCTGCTCCACTCAGACCGATGATCCCGAAAATATCTCCTTCCTGGATCGCCAGATTAATCTGTTGCAGCGCCTGGAACGGACCATTTTTTGTATAGAATGTCTTGCTGACATTTTTAAATTCTACAATCGGATTCATCCCTCTCCTCCTCATAAAAAATAAGTAATGATGATGTAAATGCCTGCATATCAGCACCTTTTGGCATTATTTACAAACATACGTCTTATTTTATTGGCTATGGTGATATTTGTCAAGCAATGTCTTCGTTTGTCCGGCGTTTCCCATCTTTTCATACCTGCTGTTTTTCTGTTCTGTTTCTATTCTTCCTCATCAAGATATTCGTAAGCCGCTGCATAATCTTCCGATACGATCATTTCACTTGGAACGAGCCTTACTCCCACTCCCTGCGCATAGATGAGCGTATCTTCCGGAAGTACAATATTACAGCAATGCAGCCCTCCGAGCTCACGCAGCTGATCTTTTACGAACACACTTCCCGTATAGGCATCACGCTCTTTTCTTGCTTCCTCGGTAACCGTACCGGGAACCAGCCACTGAAAGGTTCCATATTCTCCCTCTGTTTCTCCTTCATAATACAGATTATAAACTCCCGCTTCAAAGTCTTTTCCCGCTGTCAGCTTCTCCTCCGCTTTCAGATGCACTTGTTCGGTCAGTGGATTTTTGATTCCGGTCATTTCATTGAGCTGTGCATTTTCTGATGAAAAACGAAGCCGTACCCCCGGAGACAGTATTTTCACTGTCGCTCCTATAAATAGTCTTACGTCCTCATACACTGTAACAGAATCTTTCCCCTTTTCATTCTTTTCAGAAAAAAACTCATAGATATAGATGTCATGTTCACTGTCCAATACCTGCATTCCACCATACCCCTCCATCAATTCTGCGGTATATTTTCCTTCCGGAATATGCACACCCACAACATACTCCCCTTCTACCAGCTGATTTTCATAAAATGCACCCGTTTCTTTCAGAACTGCATCCGTCCGTGCATATGGATCATTCTCCTCTGTCCTCTCATACTTTCTGAACTGGAAAAATTGCCGGATTCCTCCCACAAGTGCAGGAATCGTATTAATAAGAAACAGAACAAGAAATATGACTGCGATCGTCTTTGTCCCCTTTTTCCCAGAAGCTCGCTTTTCTTTCTGTACAGAAGAGCTCTGGTCTGCCGCTTTTGCATCCATGCTCCTTCCCATCTCTTCCTGCGTCCAGGTCTCTGCACGATTTTCCTTCTTCTTTCCTTCCTCCGCCTTCTTTTGTTCCCTCGCAGCTCCTGACAGAATCTGTTCCAGCTTCGCCCGCTGCTTTTCATTCTTTGACAGAATCTTCTCTAACTTTTCCCGCTGCTTTTCATTCTCCGGCAAAATCCGTTTCCATTCTTCCAGACTGTTTTCATTCTCCGGCAAAATCTGTTCCGGTTCTTTCTGGCAGCTTTCTTCTTCCGAAAACTGTTCTGTTTCCTCCTGACAGGTTTCTTCCTGCTCCAAAACCTGTTCTATTTTTTGCTTCCCCACTTCTTCCGTTGAAGAGATCTGTATGTCCTTCTCCTGCCACCTTTTTTCTTCCTCCTGATCTTCTCCGGATCCAGACGGATGTGTTTCTGTTTCAGATTGTTTTACATCATATTCATCCCACATCTCCTTCTTTTTAAACTGATATCTGCTGTCAGTTTTTCGATTATCAAGTCCACACTCCTGACAGATCCCATTCACCAGTTTTCCACCGCACAAGGTACATTTCCTTCTTCTCATCCGCTTCCCTCCTTAGGCTGCTCCTCTTTTGTTTTTTCTCATTATAACTGTTATCCAGAAAAAATCAACGAGCAAACAAAAAAAATACCGAAATACTTATCATTTTAAGTATTCCGGTATCCAATAAAAAATCGGAGTGACAAGATTTGAACTTGCGACCTCTACGTCCCGAACGTAGCGCTCTACCAAGCTGAGCCACACTCCGAAAATAAAAACTTCACTGTATTCAATGAAGTTCAAACTACGGAAAAGGGATTCGAACCCCTACTAACAGAGTCAGAGTCTGCTGTGCTACCATTACACCATTCCGCATTATCTGTTGTTGTTTTGTTGTGTTTGTTTTTGTGTCCCTCACTCAACAAAACCTATTATAGCAGAGTTACAGAAAAAGTCAACACCTTTTTTGAAATTTTTTTATTTTTTTTGATTTTTCTTATTTTGCATGTTTTTAAGCGGATTTTGACACCTTCTTCCACCACCTGCTTCCCTTATCACTTCATCTAACCCCCTCCCATCTTGCCTTTCCCTCTCACCCACTGCTATAATATTGACAGCAATACATTTTCACTTTTCTTTTGGAGGTCATTATGAAACAGTATTTTAAGATTGGAGAAATATCCGAACTTTATCATATCGGTACAGACTCGCTCCGCTATTATGAAGAACTTGGAATTTTAACACCGAAACGCGGCAAAAATAACTATCGTCTTTACAGCATCCATGATATCTGGCGATTGAATGTGATCCGTGATCTGCGACAGCTGGGCTTTTCTCTGGAACGCATCAAAGAATACTTAGATGACCGCAGCATTTCTTCCACGCAGAAATTACTCTGCGAAGAACTTGCGATCATCCGCCAGAAGCTTTCTGAACTGGAGAAGCTTCAGAAAAATGTCTCTGACCGTCTTTATACACTGGAGCAGGCTGTCCGGCAGCCTATCGGAGAGGTGGAGCTTGTCACCTGCCCAGACCGCTGCTGTCATCTGATTCCCTCCGGCTATGACACCGACGAAGAAATGGATATCCTGATCAAACAGCTTTTAAATAAAGACCGCTCTCACCTTTATATCATCGGAAATAACCGCATCGGCTCCCGTCTTCCGCTTTCCGCTGTGACAGCGGGAAATTTTCGCGGCTATGACGGTGTATTTATCATTGCAGAGAACGGACCGGTTCCGATCGAGGGAGGTACTTACCTGAGAATCTGTTACCGTGGAGCATCCAATCAGAATGATCACTATGTCCCTCTGCTCCTTTCCTACGCAAAAAAACAGAACCTCACGCTGCAAGGTCCTGTTTTAGAATTATTATGGATCGATATCCATCAGTCGGAAACAATCCAGGAACATATCACAGAGCTTCAGGTGCGCTGTACGCCTTCCATCTGACAGATGCCCTGCGATTTCTCTTTTGGGATACTCCACCCGTCTGTATCAGGCATTTTGCAGCACGATCAATAAAGTTCTCCATCGAAAACGACCGATGCCGGTCCCGTCATGTAAACGACATTTTTCTCTCTGTCCCACTCAATCTTCAGATCTCCTCCGAGCAGGCGCACCGTCACCGAATCGTCTGTAAGACCATTTACCATACTTGCCACTGCAACTGCGCAGGCTCCGGTCCCACATGCCAGTGTCTCCCCGGAACCTCTCTCCCAAACGCGCATCTCTACGGTCTGACGATTGAGCACATGAGCAAACTCGGTGTTCACACGATTCGGAAAGCATGGATGATGTTCAAACTTCGGTCCGATCTTTTCGATTTCCAGTTCTTTTATCTCATCCATATATACGACTGCATGTGGATTTCCCATTGAAATACAAGTCATCCGGTACTCCTTCCCGTCAACATCGATCGGGACATCAACCGCATCCAGTTTGCCTGCTTTTACCGGAATCTGTTCCGGCACAAAAATCGGCGATCCCATATCGACTTTTACCTGGGATACTTTTCCGTTTTCCACCATGAGACTCAGATACTTGATCCCGCCGAGTGTCTCCACCGAAATCTCTGTCTGATCCGTCAGTCCGTAGTCATACACGTATTTGCCGACACAGCGGATGCCATTTCCACACATCTCTCCTCTGGAACCATCGGCATTGTACATTTTCATCTCAAAATCTGCATGTTCCGAAGGACAGATCAGGATCAGTCCGTCAGATCCTACTCCATAATGACGGTCGCTGACCTGTTTTGCCAGCCCCGAAGGATCTTCGATCTCTTTCTCCATACAATTCACATATACATAGTCATTTCCCAGTCCCTGCATTTTTGTAAACTTCATCTTCTCTTCCTCTCTCTTATTTCTTATTTCTCTGTGCCAGTCTCTTCCATCATCTTTAACAGCATCTGCGCCGTCTCTGTCATACTGTTCCCGCTTTCCATACTGTATTTCTGCAAATACCGGTGGGCTTCTTCCTCTGACATGCTTTTCTGATTCATCAGCTGTTCCTTTGCTTTGGAAATAATCTGGTTCTGACGTTCATTTCGTCCGCCTTTTCTCTGCCGCCTTTTTTTCCTGTCATCTGCTGAGATTTCTTCCATCTGCCGTACCTGCTCCAGCAGATCCTGCACTTTCAGCGGAAGCGCCAGCGTCCTTACCGACTCTTCTTCCTCCACCGGATATCTTCCGGTTGTAAGGACAAGCATCTGAAACGTCTTTGGAAGATCTGCGCGAAGCTCCCCGCACATCATGTCTGTGAGCTGGC
>JAPFCT010000298.1 GCA_026169575.1 Faecalimonas sp. | reverse complement strand
TAGGTGCGATCAATGGAAAAGGAGAGATTGTGATTCCGTGTGAGTTTGAGAAGCAGACTTCGTTTGATCTGAATTCAGCAGCAAAGAAAATAGAATTTTTAAAAAGTGGGTTGTTTCATATGAAAAAGAATGAAAAATATGGGTACCTTGATATGAAAGGAAGTGAAATAATCCCATTTATTTATGATGATGCAGGTGAATTTGCTGAGAATGGGCTTGCTCTGGTAGAAAAAGATGAAAAATGGGGATATATTGATAAAAAAGGAGATGAGATAATCTCACTCATCTATGATGATGCAGGAGATTTTACTAAGAATGGATTAGCAGTGGTTGAAAAGAATGGGGAAAAAATGTGTATTAATGGAGAAGGAGAAATAATATCTACATTTGGTGAGGAATATGATTTTGTGGATTTGGAGTCAATCAATAATGAGGATTTGGGGAAATCGCTTGCTGTAATCCAAAAAAGAAATTTTGATGAGGATTCAAAAAATGGTGTGATAAATGAAAAAGGGATAGAAATCATTCCTTGTACATTTGATTCGATATTGGGGCTGAAGTCAGATTTTATAATGGTAGAGAAACATGAAAAATATGGGCTGTTTAATGGAGAAGGAAAGGAAATATTGCCATGTATTTATGATGCAGTCTACTTTGGGTACGGAAAAGAAAGTAAGTTGGTTTGTATAGAAAAAAACGGTAAATATGGATGCTTTAACGTAGATGGGGAAGAAATTCTGTCATGTACTTATGATTACGTGACTACTTATGAAGAGTATATTTTGATTTGTCAGGATGGAAAATGGCAGTGGATTGACAAGAATGGCAGAAAAACAACAGACTTGAAAGAGGATGGGGTTTATGTTGTAGTGGAGCCAAATGGGAGAATGGGGTATGTTGATGGAGAGGGAAAAATTTCTTTTGTGAAATATGATTATATAAATGTACGGGCTGAGTTAGATTCAAAGTTAGTTGCTGCAACGAAAAATGGGAAGTGGGGATATCTCAATAAGAAAGGTGAAGAAGTTATTCCGATAGTTTATGAAGAACTGGAATATATGAATCAGTTTGAACCGGGAGAAAAATACCAGATAATGGAAGCGTGGGATTCTAATCCCCCATGCGTTCCAATGTTCCCATCTGAAGGAACTGTTGTCTACTTAGATAAAGAGGGTAAAGAATTAAAACTGGAGCAGAAATATGATTTCGGAAGGGAATTTGGGGAAAATGGACTTGCGGCAGTCGGAATGGAGCGGAAAGACAGTACAGAGGATGAAAGAAAATACAGATGGAGTTACATAGATGATTCAGGAGAAGTGGTGCTGGAGCTTGGGGAAGAGATCGTATATGTGGGGGATTTCTTTAAAATAAATGAGTAAGCAAAAGAGAGTCAGGAGGAAATGAGATGAACTTAAAGAGAATTTTAGCAGTATTAGCAGGAGGTGCACTTATTTTAAGTGGTTGTGCAGCAGAAAAAACGGATTTAGAAAAATTGCAGGGAGAATGGGCAGGAGAAGAAGGTGGAATCATATTTTATGGACCAAATGAGGAGGGAGAGTTTTCAGGAGATGCAGAAGTGATCAGTGAAGACGGGGATGTGGAAGAGGCTGAATATGAGTGGCATGAGTCGAGTCAGAGAATTATTATATCCCATACGGATGGATGGGGAGATACTGTGAAAATAACGTATAAATATGAAATTGTAGATGATACAGAATTGAATTTGACACCGGTAAAAGTTTCAGATTCAGTAAAAACAGTTACTTATGATGATAAAGAGGCAGTCACATTTGAAAAGGTAGAAACCGAAGAATAAGGAATGGCGGGAATTTCACAGTAGAATTACGGAAAAAGGAATATACGAAGATAAAAAATCTCTTTTAGCTGGATAATAAAAC
This sequence comes from Faecalimonas sp., assembly GCA_026169575.1. The sequence continues at coordinate 4,237 of JAPFCT010000298.1, read as the reverse complement.
AGATCCGTCTGAAAGAGATTTTTCATAGTAAGAAAAGTAATGACGCAAAAATCCAATGATGCTATAATAGCACTGAATCATAGTGTACAAGATAAAAAATAATAAATTTTTTATACAGATAGAATGAAGTGCATATGGGAGGAATCGAGTTGGAAGAGAAAAGATATTGTAAAAACTGTGGCAGGGAACTGGAAGAGAATGCAAAATTTTGTGGAAAATGTGGACAAAAGGTGGAGCCGGTCAGGCAGGAAGAGAAAAAGGTCAGTAATGGGAAACATTGTAGGAGAAAAAAGATCAAAGGGAAAATGGCAGCAGGTGTGGGAATAGCTGTGTTTGTTGTCGCATCTGTGGCTATTGTCACGACAGGTGGAATACAGAAAAGAAAATTTGAAAAAAATTCTGAAGAAATCATGACAGAGAAAGAGGACGGCAAGAAAGTAGATAAGAAAGAAAAAAAGAATCCGGAACAAGATAAGTATATGGCGCTTGTACAGAATGAAGATGGAAAATGGGGTGCAATAAATTCAGAAGGGAAAATGGTGATTCCCTGCGAATTAGAGGATTCAGATTTTCTGGAAAAGGAAGAAGCTTTAAAGAGTGGACTATGCTGTGCAGAGAAAAATGGAAAATATGGATATATTGACAGAGAAGGAAAAGAAGTGATTCCATTTATTTATGAGAATGCAGACCAGTTTTCGGAAAATGGACTTGCACCGGTGGAGAAAGATGGAAAATGGGGATACATTAACAAAGAAGGAAAGGAAGAAATTCCATTTATCTACGACAATGCGCAATGCTTTTCCTGGAATGGTCTGGCAGTGGTGGAATCTGAAGGAAAGGAAGGATGTATCAATGAAAACGGAGATGTAAAAATATCTTTCCGGTATAGTATGGTGCAGTCTTTTTCGCAGAAAGCGACAGTTACAGCAGTTTTAGAAAAGGATGATACTGGGGAGTGGAAGAATGGAATTGTGAATGAACAAGGGGAAGAAATTCTTCCATGTATATTCGATTTTGTGTATACATACCCGCAAAGTGAGATTATTCTGGTGCAGAGTGATGAAAAGTATGGTTGTTTTGAACAGAGTGGAAGACAAATTTTGCCGTGTGCGTACGACTCACTGTGGATAGGGGCTGGAGAACAAAGCAGAGTGATTATTGCAGAAAAAGATGAAAAGTACGGATGTTTCAGTACAGATGGAAAGGAAATAGTACCATGTGTCTACGACTTCGTAAATGCCAGTGATAATTATATTTTGGTATGTCAGGGAGAAGAAATTTACTGGCTTGATGAAAATGGTAAACAAGTATCGGAAGTTCCCGGGGATGAAGTGATCATTCCGGCAGAGAAGGATGGAAAATGGGGATATGTTAATGGAGAAGGACAAGTGATTGTCCCGTTTGAATATGATTCCATGATGGGAGAATTAGGGCAGACAGATGTTGCTGCTGTTGAAAAAGAAGGAAAGTGGGGATATATAAATAAAGAAGGGGAAGAAGTAATCCCGGCTGTTTATGAGGCGCTCGATTATGCAAATATGCAGGAACCAGGAGAACTTATGCAGATAGGAAATGCATGGATTTCCAATCCGCTGTATGTTCCGATGTTCCCGGAAGAGGGAGTAGTTGTGTATCTGAACAAAGAGGGAGGAAAGATGAAGATGGATCAGGAGTATGATTTTGGACGGGAGTTTGGAGAAAATGGATTTGCAGCGGTCGGAATAGAGAGGGAAGACAGCACAGAAGCAGAAAGAAAATATATATGGAATTATATAGATGAGTCAGGAAAGGTAATGTTAGAGTTATCAGAAGATATTGTGTATGTAGGTGATTTTTTTAAAGTAGAGTAGTGACAGTAGATAGTTTGTGCGTGGAACGAAAATGGAATAAGAAAATAAGAGAGTCCCCTTTGGACAGCGGATCTTTTTCGGCTGTCCAAAGGGGACTGACATGTGAATTGCAATGACAAAAATTTTTCTTGACAACAGAAAATGTATTTGATAAAGTTACAGTTGATAATGTAATGAAAAAAGTTACAATTTGTACAGTTGTCCGTCAGTAATTTTTCGTTGACAGAAGCAAAGACGGATTGCTGTCTATAAAATGGAAAAGATGAAATGAAATAAGGAAAGAGGTGGTTTTATGGGATTTTCGATGGATATCAGCATCCCGGTTCTGACAGTATTTCTTCAGGGCTTATTTAGTTTCTTTTCTCCGTGCGTTCTGCCGCTGATTCCGCTGTATATGGGCTATCTGTCAGGTGGAACTGGTGAGATCGGGGAGGATGGAAAGGTGCATTATAAGAGACGGAAAGTGATGATCCATACCGTGTGTTTTGTGGTGGGAGTCAGCTTTGCGTTTTTCATTCTGGGGCTTGGAGCATCGGCACTTGGAAGCTTTCTCCAGAAAAATCAGATGTTGTTCGCGAGGATCGGTGGAATTCTGGTGATCGCATTCGGGCTGTATCAGCTCGGGGTATTTGGTACGAGCAGACTGCTCGGGAAGGAACGCAGGCTTCCATTTCATCTGGACGTACTTGCAATGTCGCCGCTGACTGCGCTTTTGATGGGATTTACATTCAGTTTTGCATGGACACCGTGTGTGGGTCCTGCGCTGACCAGCGTACTTTTGATGGCGGCATCTGCCGGGACAAAGTGGATGGGCTTTGCATTGATCGGCGTGTATACGCTTGGATTTGTCCTTCCGTTTCTTGCGGTTGGCTTATTCACGACAAGCCTTCTGGAGCTGTTTAAAAATCATATGAGTGTCGTGAAATATACGGTGAAAGTCGGCGGGGTACTGATGGTACTGATGGGACTTCTTATGTTTACCGGAAAGATGAATGCGGTGACCGGATATTTGTCAAAAGTTTCCACGGGAGGAACGGAGGCAGAAAATACAAAAAAAGAGAAAGAGCAGGTGTCTGATCAGCAGAAAAATACCGGGAAGGCTGGCGCTTCTGGAGAGAAAGAAGCAAGTGCCGGGACGGATAACACTTCCGGGAAGCAGGAGCAAAATGTGGGGGAAGAGAAACGTGAAGAAAAGAACGGCAATGATAAGAGAAAGACAGTCCCTTCCATTGACTTTACGCTGCAGGATCAGCATGGAAATACACATACGCTTTCGGAATATAAAGGAAAGACTGTTTTTTTGAATTTCTGGGCGACCTGGTGCGGACCGTGCCGGAATGAGATGCCGGAGATCCAGAAGCTGTACGAAGAGTACGAGGCGCAGGAGGACAGCGATGTTGTGATACTCGGAATTGCGGCTCCGGACCTCGGAGGAGAAGTATCCGAGGAGGAAATCAAAGCATTTCTGGAGGAGCATGGCTATACATACCCGGTAGTGATGGATAAGACCGGGGAGATCTTCGCAAGTTATGGGATCAGCGCGTTCCCGACGACATTTATGATCGACAAAGACAGCAATGTGTACGGGTATGTCAGTGGACAGTTAAGTGAGGATGTGATGCGAAATATTATTGAGCAGACACAGAACCAGGGGGTGAAGGCAGAATGACAAGTGAATTTGCGATCGCGGTCCATGCGCTTGTGTTTCTGGAACATAAGGGGATCGTGATTTCCAGCGAGGAACTGGCAAAGAATGTGTGCACGAATCCTGCCCGGATCCGAAAGGTGATGGCGAAATTAAAAAGGGCTGACCTGATCCGCACAAAGGAGGGAACCGAGGGGGGATATTTCTTCTTCCGGGATGCCGGGGAGGTGACACTTTCCATGGTGGCAGATGCACTTCAGATTTCCTTCGTATCGACTTCGTGGCGGAGTGGGGATCCGGAGAAAAAGTGCTGTGTGGCCTCGGGGATGGCGGATGTGATGGCAGGGATTTATGCAGACTTAAATATGTGCTGTAAAGAGCTGCTAAAACAGCGGACAATCGCAGATGTGGAGCAGGAACTGTTTCGCTTTGCAAAAGAAAAGGGAACCGTTTTGGAAGAGAAGAATGGAGGAGAAAAAAGATGGGAGAGAAGTTAAAGAAACTGGCGGCATATTATAAACCGTATCAAGGACTGTTTTTCAGTGATATGTTTTTTGCGATTCTGGGAGCTGCGGTCACATTGATCCTGCCGCTGATCGTGCGTTACATTACAAACGAGGTCGTATATTTTCCGGCGGAGGATGTGCTGCATACGATCACATGGATCGGTGTGCTGATGTTTGGCCTTGTGATCCTGGAATTTGGATGTAACTATTTTATCGGATATTATGGACATCTGATG
>JAPFCT010000021.1 GCA_026169575.1 Faecalimonas sp. | reverse complement strand
GTGCAAGCATACGGATCACATCATACTGCACCTGGTTGATATCCTGAAATTCATCGATTAAAATATATTGAAATTTTTTCTGCCACATCTGAAGAATGTCCGGTCTCTTCTGGAACAGTTCATAACATAAAACAAGCATGTCGTCAAAATCGATCTTCTTTAAAAGCTTTCTTCTCCGCTCATACTCTTCATAAATCTGACGAAACATCTGGTCAGAACAATTACAGGATTCATACGTTTCAAGCAAGAGCCGGTTGTTCTTGATCTGCCCGATCTCCGATGCAATCCCCTGCAAAAACTCTTTTTCATCTTCAATCTCAAGTTCCATCCCGGCGATCACTTCTTTTAAAAGCGCCATCTTCTCCTCTTCTGAAAAAATATTTGACGCATTCATTCGGTAGGCCCACTTTAAGATCCCATAGTAAATCCCATGGAAAGTCCCAAATGTGACCGGGAACCGCTCATCCTTTGTAATCCTCGCGAAACGCTCACGCATCTCTTTTGCCGCTGCCTTCGTAAAGGTAATGACGAGGATCTGTTCCGGTCTGACTCCATGTTTTTTGATCAGATATTCTACCCGCCTTGTAATGACCAGTGTTTTTCCTGAACCAGGACCGGCAAGTACCATTGCCGGTCCGTTTCTGTGACAGATTGCTTTCGTCTGTGCTTCATTAAATCCCATTATGCACTCAGAAGTTCGATTGCCTTGCGGATGCGGTTCAAGGATTCTTCTTTTCCGATGATCTCCATGATCTCCGTTGCACCGCCAGGTGTATTCTGCTTTCCGGATACTGCTGTGCGGACCGGCCACATTGCATATCCATTTTTACAGCCTTTCTTCTCCACATATCCTCTGAGCAAATCGTAGAGTGCATCGTTGCTGTAATCTTCCTGCGCTTCAAACAGTGGAAGTAATTCTTTTAATACCTCCAGAGATGTCTCTGCGTTCGTCTTCATTTTCTTATGTGTGTACATCGCAATATCGTATTCCGGAAGTTCCTCAAAGAAATCAATCTGCTCTTTGATATCCGGGAAGATCTCAATTCTTGATTTCACAAGTGCTGCGATTTTCTTTAAATCATAATCTTTGTGGATCACTTCTTCGATATATGGCTTTGCAAGCGCATAGAATTTATCAAACTCCATCGCCTTCATATATTCACCGTTCATCCATTTCAATTTCATCGTATCAAATACTGCCGGAGATTTGCTCATATGATGGTAATCAAACGCTTCCACCAACTCTTCCAGTGAAAAAATCTCGCGGTTATCCGAAGGGCTCCATCCAAGCAGCGCCACATAGTTGACGATCGCCTCTGTCAGATATCCCTGCTCCAGAAGATCCTCATAGGAAGAATGTCCGGAACGCTTGCTTAACTTCTTATGTTCTTCATTCGTGATCAGCGGACAATGAACATAGGTAGGGATTTCCCATCCAAACGCTTCATAAAGTCTGTTGTATTTCGGTGCAGAAGAAAGATACTCATTTCCTCTTACGACATGCGTGATCCCCATCAGATGGTCATCCACAACATTTGCAAAGTTGTATGTCGGATATCCATCAGATTTGATCAGGATCATATCGTCCAGTTCTTCATTTGGCACTGTGATCTCCCCGTAAATATCATCGTGAAATGTCGTTGTGCCCTCTGTCGGCATATTAATACGGATCACATAAGGCTTGCCTGCTGCAAGGTTCGCTTCGATCTCCTCTTTGCTCAGGTGCAGGCAATGCTTATCATATGCGACAATCTCTGTGCCGCTTTCTGATACTTTGTTCTTCAGTGATTCCAGACGTTCCTTATCGCAGAAACAATAGTAAGCATCTCCCTGCTCAATCAGCTGCTTTGCATACTTCATGTAGATTCCCATTGCCTGACGTTCGCTCTGCACATATGGTCCTACACCACCGTCTTTGTCCGGTCCTTCATCGTGGATCAGTCCAGTCTTCTCCAGAGTACGATAGATGATCTCAAGCGCTCCATCCACGAATCTCTCCTGGTCTGTATCTTCAATACGGAGCATAAAATCTCCGCCTTCATGTTTTGCGATCAGATATGCATACAATGCCGTACGCAGATTACCTACATGCATTCTTCCCGTAGGGCTTGGTGCAAATCTTGTTCTTACTTTACTCATTTTTACACACTCCTGTTCTCTTTTGCTCGCGCAATGCTTTTCGCTATGTTCCATTATATACAACTTATCCGCGCTTGACAAGGAGAAACTTGGAGGAAAGGGCCTCCTTCATCAGTACAGTCTATGTAAGCTTTCCGACTGGCAGAGCATCTTCAATAATGTCTGATCCACTCTGGCATGGATCACTCCATCTGCATATTTGTCTGAGAAATGCTCATTCAGCGTGATCAGGATCAGCTTATCCCCTTCATAATAGCCAAGCAGCCGTTCACACAGTGCAGTCTTTAAATTTGTTCCAAGTGCAAGAACCACATCCGCTTTTCTTACTTCTTCCGCAGCCTTTGTGATCACTTGATTGTCCACCATCTCGCCATAGAGAACTACTCTCGGGCGGAGCGCCGTATTACATTCTGTACAAAGCGGGACACGATGGGACTGCCGGATATACTCCAGGGAATATTCTTTTCCACAATGCGGGCAATAATGTTCACAGATATTTCCGTGAAGTTCGATCACATTTTTACATCCTGCCCTGGTCGGGAGATGATACACTCTTCTTGTGATCACTGCATCGATCAGTCCCCGCTGTTCCAGTGCAGCCAGCGCATAAAATCCTTCTCCCGGCGGCTTCTCCAGCTGTGGGAGCATCTCATTTCGATAGAATTCATAAAACAGCTCTTTTCGCGTAGAAAAAAGTGCGCTGCTGAACAGCTCTTCCGGAGAATACTTATATTTTCTCTCGATATCGTAACTCTCCTGACTGTCCCGGATCAGTTTGTAATCACTTTCCAGCACCATGCCATTTCCACTTAGAACTACTGTATATCTGCTCTTTTTTAAAATATCCATCAATCTTTCTATGGTCATACAAGATCCCCCGCTTTCATTTTTATTAGAGATATTGTAACATTTATTTCCTTATTTTTCAAGAAACAGACTTATTATTTCTTTCAATTTATGCTATTTATGACCAATTTTCAGTTTTTACAACAAATTCATCACAAAAAAGAAAGCATCCCACATGGAAATGCTTTCTTTTTCTATATAACTAAATATAAAAGGCCTGATTAGTTGATGTAACCTGCTTTTTTCAGTTCTTCTTCTGCTTTTGCAAGATTTGCATCAGATACGCGGATGATCGGTCCTGTACAACCCATTCCGCTTTCTGCGTAAATATGGATCTTCCAGAGTGCTTTTACGGCATCCTCAAGATCCATAACTTCGATACCTGGAATCTGTGCTGTAACGATCTCCTTCGGAGGTTCTTTTACTTCTTCTTCAGCTGCCGCCGGTTTTGCAACAGTCTTATATGCATTCAGGATGTCTTTGAATCCTGCTTTGTTTACTGCAGCAAACTCTGCCTTTGCAACTTCAAATACTTTGCCGCGTACAAGCTGCGCTGCGTAGCGGATCGCATTTGCGATAACTGGAGCACCGGAAGCACGGGAAACGATCATAACAAGCTGTTCGTATCCTTCACCGATACCTGGGCCATATCCGAATCCAGTTGCTTCAAAGCTTCCTCCCGTATTGAAAGAAGAAAGCATCTTTACAAGGATATTACCAGTAAGGGAATCTGTAACCATGATATCCGGAGAAGCCTGAAGTACATCATTACCTCTCATCACACATCCGCCGTCAGCTCTTCCTGACTCTGCAAATGTAATATCATATCCGTTGCTCTGAAGTTCTTTTAAAGCTTTCTCCGTCTGACGGGCACCGTCTACATTTAAGATACCAACAGATGGGTTCTTCTTACCGCAGGCTTTTGCTGTGATAATTCCGTAAATCGCATTCTTGATCATACCTTCGATACGGTCTGTGCTGGAAGTACCTGTTGTGTTTGCGATAAACATCTCTTTTGCAGTTGCAGGCGTTACACAACGTCCGACAGTAGAAACACCGATTGGGAATGGGAAGTGCATTGTCACTGCAGCATCCACTTCTTTATTTTTCAGCATCTCTTCCATCTTGTCGTGGCCTTCTTCGTCGTTGGCTACTTTTACAGTCGTAACACCCTCTGCCTCTAATGTACCGATGTAGTACACATCGATTCCGTCTTTTGCAGCCTCAATTGCTGCAGCCATGGAGTT
>JAPFCT010000291.1 GCA_026169575.1 Faecalimonas sp. | reverse complement strand
TTCTTAGGTAATACGTCGAATGTTCCGTCTTCTGCCATTCTTTCGATATCTTTTAAGCGTGCGATTCTGCTCTGGATTGTCTTGAAGTTTGTGAGCATTCCACCTAACCATCTCTCGTTTACATAGAACATTCCGCAACGTTCTGCTTCAGATTTGATTGCATCCTGTGCCTGTTTCTTTGTTCCAACGAAAAGGATTGTTCCTCCTTCTGCTGCGATGTCAGAGATTGCTTTGTAAGCTTCATCTACTTTTCCAACTGATTTCTGTAAGTCGATGATGTAGATTCCGTTTCTCTCTGTGTAGATGTACTCTGCCATTTTAGGGTTCCATCTTCTTGTCTGATGTCCAAAGTGAACACCTGCTTCTAATAACTGTTTCATTGAAATAACGCTCATGATTTTTCCTCCATTGGTTTTTACTCTTCCGCATATTTCCTGTACTCTGCAACCGTTTCTTCTATATATAATGCGGTCCTGATCTTATCGGGGCTGCCATCCTTCCCTCAGAAATGAGATTCAGATGAAAATCCTGTTCAGAATCCATTGAAGAATATTGGCACCGGCAGAGATTGCCATATGCGTGTTTTTTACGACCGTTTAAGTATAGCATAGCAAATCTATGGATTGCAAGTACTTTATCATACTTTTTTACAGTCTTTCACAGTTTTCCTATTTTCTACGACTGTGTCGTACTTCCGAAACCACCGTTTCTCACACTTGTCACATCATCATCGACTGTGATTCCATATTCCACAAAGATTCCCTGCATAAATCCGGTTCCTTCCGGGATCTCAACCGTTTTATTCTCATTTGTATCATTTGTGATCTTTGCAAAAATATGTCCCTCATTATCAGAATAAAAGTAATCGCTGTCGATAATTCCAACCGTGTTATTCAGCTGCAGACGATATTTGAATCCAAGCCCGCTTCTCGGATAACATTTTAGAACCCAATTTTCTTCCATCTCCACACGGATTCCCGTAGGAATTTTTACAGTCTCGCCTGGTTTGAGTGTCAGTGTCACCGGTGCATAGAAATCATATCCTGCCGATCCTGAAGTAGCACGCTTTGGAAGTTTGATATGATCGTAAATCATCTTGATTTCTTCTGCATTGGTAACACCAAAAGTATCGATCCATCCTTCTGTAAACTGCTCGTAACTTACTTTCTGAAATTTTGCAATTCGTTTCATTTGTTTTCTCCGTTTCTATTTTCTCTCTTGTTGTTTCTTCTTTCTGTTTCTGTATTCCGAAACAGATAGCCGGTTCCTCCATGCTGAAAATCACAAGAAGTCCCGGCTAATCTATCATTTCTTTTATCAGTCTTTCTGCCGGATAAACTCACACATTTTCGCCGGCAAAACTAAATTTTAGGAATCGTGCAGGATTACCTTCCCCTGGCGGAGAGTCTCCTGGACATCGATGACTCTCTGATTGGCGCTTCCCTTCCAATGAAGACTTACATCTTTTTTATCACACTCAAATTCGCCATCTATGATCACATCGAGATATTTCACGATCTCCGTATTTTTGATCTCTTCCCAGAGAGATCCCGTATAGAGCCAGATTGTCTTTTGTGGAAATTTCTCCCGGATTTCTTTTGCCAGCTCTTTGACGTCATAGGCATTTCTGACATGAAGCGGATCTCCGCCGCTAAATGTGATCCCGCTGATATAATCTTTGGAAAGTTCCTCAAAAATCTCTTCCTTTGCTGCCTGATCGAAATCCAACCCTCCGTTTGGATCCCATGTGATCGGATTGTGACACTCTTTGCAGCAGTGGGAGCAGCCTGCCACCCACAATACGACGCGAAGTCCATCCCCGTTTAGCATATCGTCTTTTGTAATGTTGTGATATCGCATCTTACATACTCTTCCTTTCTGCGATCTCCGCCATCTTTGCATCGTTCAGACGTGTATCTCCTTTGACTCTTGAATAAGAAAGGTATCCATTCATCCGGTCGATCTTCGTCAGATTTTTGCTTCCGCATACCGGGCAGACATCCATCGCAAGTTCCTCATGTCCGCAGTCGTCACAGTATGCCAGTGATAAATTGACACCCTCATAGAGTCCCATATCCATCGCGCGGCGCACAAGCGCTTTGATCGCTTCTTTATTGTAGTTGATCGGATATTTCACATACTGGATCTTTCCTCCGTTGCTGAGTTCCCAGAAACGGTACTCCAGATCCTGCTTTTCGATCGGTGTGATGTCTTCTGTCACATGACAGTGGAATCCGTTGCTGACATACTCACGGTCAGATACATTTTCTACGATTCCGTATTTCTTGCGGAACTGCTTTACCTGAAGACCGCAGAGATTCTCTGCCGGCGTTGCATAGATTGCATACAGATGTCCGTCTTCTTCTTTAAATTCATTGACACGTTTGTTGATATACTCTAATACTTCCAGTGCAAATGCTCCATCCTCCACGAGTGATTTTTTATTATGAAGCTGCTGAAGCTCATTGAATGCTGTAATTCCAAAGGAAGCTGTCGCTGATTTTAAGAGAGGCTTGATCTTGTCGTGCAGACCGAGATTTCCGCCGTAAAATCCGCCTTCACAGTATGCGAGCGGGTTCGTGGATGCTTTCATTTCTCCAAGATACTCGTATGTACGGATATGAAGCTTCCGGATCAGATTCAGATAATAGTCAAGTACTTCATAGAAATCTTTGTTCTCCTGCTTTGCCTTTGCATAGATCATCGGCAGGTGAAGGCTTACCGCACCGATGTTAAACCTTCCGACAAATACCGGTGTATCCGTCTCGTCTTTCGGATACATGCCCCCCTTTTCGTACCATGGGGATAAGAATGCACGACATCCCATCGGGCTGATGATCTTGCCATACTGCTTGTACATACTTGCGATGTAGCCTTTTCCGGTCAGGCTTAACCAGTCCGGATACATCGTCTTTCTGGAACATTCAATTCCTGCTTCAAAGACATCTTCCAGTTCTTTTCCCGGTCCGTGAAGGTTCTCGTCATAGAGGAATACAATTTTCGGGAACAGTACCGGCTTTTTATGACCTTCTTTTCCCTGTCCGTTCATTCTGACTTTCAGCATTGTGATCGTGACAAGCTTTGCAAAACGGCTTCTTCCGGTTCCTGCTGTCACTGTGATAAACGGATAATCTCCTCTGCTGGAAGATACGGAGTTAAATTTGTACTCCCATCCCTGGAATCCCTGCTCCATCTCTTTTTCCAGATCTTTCCATGCGACCTCTTCTGCCTTCTCACGGTCAATTCCAAGCCCAAGATATTTCTCCACATGGTTATGGAATGATTTTTCTGCAAACGGCTCTAAGATATCATCTACACTCGGCACTGTAAATCCACCGTACTGCTGGCTTGCCGCACTTAAAACAATATCTCCGATCACATCAAATGCTGTATCCAATGTCTTTGGCTCATTATACCAGAGATTTCCCATCTCGAATCCTCCGGTCAGCACGTTCTTTACATCGAAGAGACAGCAGTTCATTGTATCGCGTCTCGCGGACATATCATGGATATAGATGTATCCGTCTCTGCATGCCTGGATCTCCTCTGTTGTCAGGAAAAACTTCTTATAAAGTTCCTTATTCAGTTCGTTGAAAATCAGACTGCGCTTTGTAGATACGAGCGCGCTGTCTGTATTACTGTTCTCCTTGTCACCGATGTACATGATGGACTGACTCTTTTTGTACACCTCGTCAAGCATCTGTACAAAGTCCTGCTTATAGTTGCGGTAATCTCGATAGCTCTTTGCCACAAGCGGATTTACTTTCTCCAGTGCACCTTCTACAATGTTGTGCATCTCGGCAATCCGGACTTCTTCCACTCCCATATCTTTTACTTTTTCTTCCACAAATTTACAGATAAATTCAAGCTCTGCATCTGTAAACTGGATCAATGCACGATAAGCTGATTTATTGACTGCGACTACTACTTTCTGTACATTAAATTCTTCTGAAGTCCCGTCTTTCTTGATTACTTTCACCATACTATACTTGCTTCCTTTCCCCTTTATTTCATCTATATTTAGTGTTTTATTATCTTTCCAAAAACTAGATAATGTGTCTGCACGAACAATATTACCACTTCCTGCAAGCACCGTCAACAAGAACCGCCCGAAAATATTATACAAAAATCCTCGTTTTGCTTCTTCTAAATTTTGTAAAAAAGTGTGCTGAGCACACTCTCAGCTCCCCTGCCCCTCATTCTTGAGGGGTGGGGGTTTTCCTTTGTGTTTCTTTATTGTAAAATAATTACATGAGTAATAT
>JAPFCT010000350.1 GCA_026169575.1 Faecalimonas sp. | reverse complement strand
GAAGTATGCGTGATCCGTCCGACATCTGTGGATGATGCGCGCGCAATCACAGAATCGCTTCTGGGCGGACGTACCGTTATTCTGAATCTGGAAGGACTTGATCTGGAAATTGCACAGAGAATCATTGATTTTATCTCTGGTGCAGCATTTGCAATAGATGGAAATCTTCAGAAGATCTCTACATACATTTTCCTTGTAACACCGACCAATGTAGATATTTCAGGCGATTTACAGGATTTACTGAATACTTCTTTTGATATGCCATCCATCAATACAAGATTCTAGGAGTATTATGCAAAAAGAAGAAGAATTATTAAGAAAAAGACTGATCGAGTTATCGAAGATTGCCTCTTACCGCAATTTTATTACTTATACAGATTTTCTAAATCTTAATGAACTGAATATTTTACATACGCTGCCGAAAGATGTATTGTATACACCGTACAGAACTTTTGGCGGCTATGCTTCTTCAGAGCGTCAGATTGCAGCATTTCTTCCTGATGCTCTTTGTTTACGTTCAGAAGCGGAGGATTTGTCCTATCCTATGGGGATCATCCATATCATGCCGCGCAGCCGGAAGTTTTCAGAGCAGTTGTCTCACAGAGATTATTTGGGTGCACTTTTAAGTCTCGGGATTGAACGGGCAAAAATCGGAGATATTATTGTGGAGGAGCAGGGAGCATTTGTGTTTGTCTCAGACAAACTACTGTCTTATCTGTGTAAAGAACTGTCGCAGATCCGCCGCACTCCGGTGATCGCCTGCGAGGAGCCGTTTTCTGAATTTTCTTATTCTCCGAAGTATGAGAAAATTACAGGGACGGTAGCTTCTGTCCGCCTGGATACGCTTCTCTCCCTTGCTTTTGCTTCTTCCAGAAGTCGTCTCAGTCCGCTGATCGAGGCTGGAAAGGTGTTTGTCAATGGAAAGCTGATCACGTCAAACGGATATACTTTAAAGGAGAATGATGTGATCTCCGTCAGAGGACATGGGAAATTTATTTACAGAGAGATAATTTCTCAGACAAAAAAAGGAAGACTACTCGTAGAAATTCATAAGCTTATTTAAAGGAGGAAAAGATCGAGATGAAGAAACAGCAATCTTTATGGTATTTGGGTGGGCTGGCAGCCCTTCTGGCTGGAATCGGTCTGGATCAATGGACAAAATTTCTTGCAGACACATATCTGAAAGATGGAGCGGACATTGTTTTGATCAAAAACGTATTCTGCCTTCACTATCTGGAAAACAGGGGGGCCGCATTTGGAATGTTTCAGGGACAGAAAACATTTTTTATCATAGCCACATTACTGCTGCTTGCCGCAGCATTTTATTTTTATATTTCTCTCCCTTATACAAAACGCTTCACCGCCTTCCGCATCTGTACGATCCTTGTGGCGGCCGGAGGGATCGGAAATATGATCGACCGCGTCCGCAATAACTATGTAACAGATTTTTTCTATTTTGAACTGATTGATTTTCCAGTTTTTAATGTGGCAGATATTTATGTTGTATTGGCAATGTGCCTGTTCTGCTATCTGGCATTTTTCTATTTTAAAGAAGAAGACTACCAGTATTTTACTTTCCGTAAAAAACGAACAGCGCATAACTTGAACGAACAGGAGTAAACGCATGGAAGAAAAGTGTTATATAGCATCAGAGAATGATCTGGTGCGAATTGATAAGTTTTTATCTGAAAAACTTCCTGATCTTTCACGTTCATATTTACAGAAGCTGATCAAAGAAAAGGAAGTTCTTGTAAATGGAAAACCTGTGAAAGCAAACTATAAGATCTCTGCAGGGGAGCAGATTTCTGTCTGTATTCCTGAATTGAAAGAGCCGGATATCCTCCCGGAAGACATACCGCTTCATATTCTCTATGAAGATGAAGATATTCTTGTGGTCAACAAACCGAAGGGGATGGTCGTCCATCCTTCTGCAGGACATTACAGCGGTACGTTAGTCAATGCACTGATGTTTCACTGTAAAGATCAGCTGTCTGGGATCAATGGAGTGATGCGCCCGGGAATCGTACACCGCATTGATATGGATACGACAGGTTCTCTGATCGTCTGTAAAAATGATTTTGCACATCAGTCGCTGGCAGAACAGTTAAAAGAACATACAATTACGAGAAAATATCATGCAATCGTTCATGGAATTCTGAAAGAAGACAGCGGGACGATCGATGCCCCGATCGGAAGGCATCCGACAGAACGGAAAAAAATGAGTGTAAACTACAAAAATGGAAAGCGTGCCGTTACACATTACAGAGTTTTGCAAAGATTTGAAAAATATACTTATGTGGAATGTCAGCTTGAAACCGGAAGAACCCATCAGATCCGGGTGCATATGGCAAGTCTCAGACATCCGCTTCTCGGGGATGCCGTTTATGGGCCGGCAAAGTGCCCAATGCACCTGCAGGGGCAGACGCTTCATGCAAAAATACTTGGGATCACACATCCGCGGACTGGGAAGTACATGGAATTTGATGCAGAATTGCCAGATTATTTCAAACACCTTATTGAAATTTTGTAAAGTTGTGTACATTTCTGTTGATTTGATGTATAATACATTATATATCAAATCTGGTCTTCAGATGGATTTACATAAAGGAGCGTGACAGTTATGACAAAAACAAACACCATTATTACAATCGGACGGCAATTCGGAAGCGGTGGACATGAAATAGGAACAAAGCTTGCTGAATCCTATGGAATCAAACTGTATGACAAAGAGATGCTTGCAGTTGCAGCAAAGGAAAGCGGTATCTGTAAAGAGTTGTTTGAAACACATGACGAAAAACCTACGAGCAGCTTTTTATATTCTCTTGTCATGGATACCTATTCTATGGGATATCCTGCAGGCGGGTATTCTGATATGCCATTAAACCATAAAGTTTTTCTTGCACAATTTGACGCGATCAAGAAGATTGCTGATCAGGGACCTTGTGTTTTAGTCGGACGATGTGCAGATTACGCGCTGGAAGAGTATGATAACTGTGTAAATGTATTTATCCATGCAGATCTGGATGCAAGGATCCGTAGGGTTGCAAGACTTTATGATCTGACGGATGCAAAAGCAAAAGATATGATCCTGAGAACAGATAAAAAACGTGCAAATTACTATAACTATTATTCGAACAAGAGATGGTCTGATGCAGAAAGCTATGACTTATGCATTTCCAGTTCAGATCTTGGAATAGATGGTACGGTTGAGATGATCCAGTCTTATGTGGCGACAAGAGAAGCATTGAAGAAGGCGCCTCAGTTATAGAAAAACAGAGAAAATGATAATAGAAATCGGCAGAATCTTGTATCATGCAAGATTCTGCCGATTTCTTAATCCGGTCACTTAACGTTTTTGCAGCGTTCTTTCCGGCCATCCAGAGATATTTCCATTTAAGATTGCAGTAAACATACGCTCTTTTGCTCCCTGATGTTCCTGATTCAGCTGTTTTACCAGTTCTTTTGCATATTGTCTTTTTGTGTGTCCGTCAACCGGGCATTTACTTTTGACAACCGGAAGATCATATTTGTTTTTAAAACCAATGACATCCATTTCATCTACAAACATCATCGGCCGGATCACAGTCAGATCCATTCGGTCCAGATAAGTTTTTGGCGAGAAGGAATGAAAGCGCCCCTCAAAAATAAGGGAGAGAAGCATTGTTTCAATGATATCATCTTTGTGATGTGCATAGGCAACTTTGTTGCAGCCCATTTCTTTCACTGCATCGTTTAGCGCACCTTTTCGCATTTTGGCACACAGAGAGCATGGATTGGATTCCTTGCGTTCTTCGAACAGAATATGAGCAATATCTGTACGGACAATTTTATAAGGGACATCTAAACTTGCACATAATTCTTCAATCGGTTCCAGATGAAATTCTTCATATCCAAGATCAACAGTAATCGCGCTTAATTCAAATTTTTTCGGGTAGAAACGTTTCAGCCCATGGAGCGCATAAAGAAGCGTCAGACTGTCTTTTCCACCGGAAATCCCGACAGCAATGTGATCCCCTTCCTCGATCATCTGATATTCATCCACGGCTTTTCTTGTATAACTTAACAGTTGCTGTAATTTCATATCCATAGTCCTTTCTGATCTTTTTGACAACTTTCTTCATTATCTTATCGGATTTCCTTTTTCCTGACAAGAGAAAACTTGATTATTTTCGAAAAAGAAGCTAAGATAAAAGGAAACAGTTATAAAAAATGGGAGGGAAAATTTATGAAATTCGTGATACAGCGTGTATTAGAATCTTCTGTCTCCGTAGATGGAGACACGATCGGAAAAATTGGGAAAGGATATATGGTACTGATCGGAGTCGGAAATGAAGATACTACGGCAGTTGCAGATAAGATGATAAAAAAGATGATCGGACTTCGGATTTTTGAGGATGAGCATGGAAAGACAAATCTTTCACTTGCCGATGTTGCCGGAGAACTTTTGCTGATTTCTCAGTTTACACTCTATGCAAACTGTAAAAAAGGCAACCGCCCAAGTTTTATCGAAGCCGGGGCGCCGGATCATGCTGAACAGTTGTATGAATACATTATTGCAGAGTGCAGAAAGCAGGTTCCCGTAGTAGAACGCGGAAAGTTTGGAGCAGACATGAAAGTCCAGCTGATCAATGACGGCCCGTTTACAATTATACTTGATTCAGAAACATTGTAAGTTTCATTTTTAGCAGTGAAAATGATGAGGGAAGAAAAAAACACAGCACATAGCGTTCTGTGAGGCGCAAAGCCATACCGAAGAGCCTTTTTCAGAAGAGATCAGACAGAAATATGGAATCATCCTTCCTCAGGATTATGAAAATGCGCGCGGACTGGCAAAGCTTGCAGCTGCGAAAAAAACAGCGCAGGAAAGTAGTTTCTGCCAGCTTCCGTTTGGTCATACTGCGGAGGCGGAAGCATTTGGAGGACAAATCCGATACAATGGCGAAATGCCACCGTATATTTCATCCTATTGCTGCCGTTCGCTGGAAGAAATCCTAAAACTTCCGGAAGTGGATTTTACAAAGGGCAGGCTCCATGAGATACTGAATGCCTGCAGGCAGTTGAAGGAAGAAGGATATCCGGTACTGTTAGAACTATCCGGTCCATTTACGATCTTAAATGGTCTGCTTCCAACGGAAACACTTTTGCGCGCGGTCAGAAAAGAACCGGTGCAGTTTGCACAGGCATGGAAGAAGATGTCGATGTTTCTCCTTGCGTACTTAGAAAGAATCCTGGAATATCGGGTTGATATAGTCAGTTATGCAGATCCTCTGGCCGGGGCAGATATCCTGGGACCAAAACGTGCTGCAGACTTTGCAGGAGCACTTGTATATCCATTTTTAAAACAGGCCGAAGCTCAGACAAGCAAACGTGCGCTGATCCTGCTGTGCCCAAAGATCAGTGATTCCCTGGTGAATGCAGGAGTGGCTGTGTTTCAGGAAAGAAGTTTTAAACGAACACTTTCCTATGGGGAGGCTTACTTAAATTCTGTCGGTAAAATCCAGTTTGCAGGAGAGATCTGCAGCAAAAAGGAGAAGCAGCTGTTAAAAAATGGAAGCATGAAAGAACTAAAACTTTTATAAGAGAGGGATTACTATGGGAAAGACAAAGGAAGAATTATTAGAAAAACTGGCAGAAGCAGTTTTTGAAATGGAAGAGGAGGAGGCTGTTGAGATCGCCAGAGAATATCTTGCGGAAGGTTATCCAGCATTTGATGTCAGCTTAATGAATTAAGCCTTGACAAT
>JAPFCT010000016.1 GCA_026169575.1 Faecalimonas sp. | reverse complement strand
AGCATCCGGTGACTAAGCCGAATATCAATGTGATCCGCAGATCAGAAGAAAATCTTGCAGAGAAGATTGATGAATTGTTCCAGACAGCGATTGATACAGTGGAGACGATCGTTGTAAAATAACGGAGGATATCTGCGGCAGAGCTTCTTTCTGCCGCAGTGTGCTCACCGGAAGATTTTGTTTTCAGGAACATCAGATTTCCCATAAAACAAAAAATAGATATGTTCCGGAACCGGAAAAGAATACCGGTCGGAACATATCTATATTTTCTTACAGATATTCCGGAGAACATCTGTATATACTTCTTTATCAAAGCTGTATCAGACGATAGAAATCTATACTAAGTATGGAGCAAGTGCTTCTAAGATAGTATCAAGTTCTTTTTCAGCATGGATGTTTAAGTCGATCGGTTTTGATAAGTCTAAGCTGAAAATACCCATGATAGATTTCGCGTCAATCACATATCTTCCGGATACTAAGTCGAAATCGTGATCAAATTTTGTGATCTCGTTTACGAAAGATTTTACTTTGTCGATTGAATTTAATGAAATTTGTACTGTTTTCATTGAATAATCCTCCTTGAATTTTGTTCTACCCTTATCTTAAAGTTTGGGGGTATAAAAGTCAAGGAACAAAGTGCCAAAGAAATGGAAAAATTTTCGTGATTTTGGATAACAATGACATAGAAACAAGAAAAGAAAGGAAAAAAGATGAAAAAGGCAGCATTACATAATCTTGGATGTAAAGTGAATGCATACGAGACAGAGGCGATGCAGGAACTGTTAGAGCAGAATGGCTATGAGATTGTTCCCTTTCAGGAAGGGGCGGATATCTATATCATCAATACGTGTACAGTGACAAATATGGCAGACAGAAAGTCCAGACAGATGATCCACCGGGCAAAGAAGATGAATCCCGATGCGATCGTTGTAGCGGCGGGATGCTATGTGCAGGCACAGGAGAACACAGGGGAACTCGATGCATGTATCGATATCGTGATCGGCAATAATAAAAAGCAGAATCTGATTGAAATTCTGGAAGCATATGAGCAGAAAAGAAAAGAGGAAAGAGGAGCATTTGTGCAGCAGGAAGTGATCGATATCAATCACACGAAAGAGTACGAGGAGCTTCACCTGACAAAGACGGCAGAACATACGCGGGCATATATTAAAGTGCAGGACGGATGCAATCAGTTCTGCACATACTGCATCATCCCGTATGCGAGGGGACGTGTCAGAAGCAGAAGGAAAGCGGAAGTAGTAGAAGAGGTGCGCACACTTGCAGAGAATGGCTATAAAGAAGTTGTGCTCACGGGGATCCATCTGAGTTCCTATGGGGTGGATTTTGAGGAACAAGAGACATTGCTTTCGCTGATCGAGGCAGTGCACGAAGTAGAAGGGATTGAGCGGATCCGCCTGGGATCGCTGGAGCCTCGTATCATCACGGAAGAATTTGCAGAGACACTGGCGTCTCTTCCGAAGATCTGTCCGCATTTTCATCTGTCTCTGCAGAGCGGCTGCGAGGCGACACTGAAACGGATGAACCGAAGATATTCTGCCGGAGAATATCTGGAGAAATGCGGACTGCTCCGGAAGTATTTTGAAAATCCGGCGCTGACTACCGATGTCATCGTTGGATTCCCGGGAGAGACAGAAGAAGAGT
>JAPFCT010000419.1 GCA_026169575.1 Faecalimonas sp. | reverse complement strand
TTTTTCTCTCCGTTTTTCCCCTTTTTTGACAGTCTTCCACAGAAACAAAAAGGAAATCTGTACTTTTCCACACAGCATATAGTGTTTTTTTCATAAAAAATCATGTGGATATCCCACAATATAGTATTCGTCAAAAAAGTTATCCACAAATTGTGGATAACTTGTGGATAACTATAAGGATAAGCTGTGGATTCGATGTTTATAGATGATTTATCCACCTCAAAAATCCTTATTTTTGGGGATTTTCCACTGTCTATAAAGTTATCCACACTTATTTCCATTGCTTAAATATGGGTTTTGATGTAAAATATAGTGGAGAGATTGTCTACAAATTTCTTTTACTATAATACTTAGGAGTTAGAAGAATGAATATTGTTGAGGAAAATTGGGAAGAAATTATACAAAAATTAAAAATTGAGCACAGTCTTACGGATGTTTCTTTCAAAACGTGGATTCTTCCACTGAGAGTATATAAGGTAACAAGTACTACTGTGTATATTCTTGTGAATTTAAAAGCAAGTATCGACTATATTAAGAACAAATACCTGCTGCCATTCCAGGTATGTATTGCCGAAGTCGTCGGAAAAGAATACGAAGTGAAATTTATTGCCGAAAATGAATTTGATCCGAGAGATTTTGAAGATAAAACTGCCACTCCGAAATCAAAAGTAACCGTATCGCAGGCCGCTAATCTAAATCCAAAATATACGTTTGATACTTTTGTCGTTGGTGGAAACAACAATTTTGCACATGCAGCGTCACTTGCAGTTGCAGAATCCCCGGGCGAAGTCTACAATCCCCTCTTTTTATACGGAGGTGTCGGACTTGGAAAGACCCATCTTATGCACTCCATCGCTCACTTCATCTTAGAAAATGAGCCAGAGAAAAAAGTATTATATGTAACAAGTGAGACCTTTACAAATGAACTGATCGAAGCAATCAAAAACGGGAAAACCGGCAATGAGTCCGCGATGACTGCTTTTCGTGAAAAATACAGATCGATTGACGTCCTTTTAATAGATGATATCCAGTTTATTATAGGAAAAGAAAGTACGCAGGAAGAATTTTTCCACACATTCAATCATCTTCACATATCCGGCAAGCAGATCATTATCTCCAGTGATAAGCCTCCAAAGGACATTGAGACACTGGAAGCCCGTCTCCGCTCCCGCTTTGAATGCGGCTTAGTCGCGGATATTTCCTCACCTGATTATGAGACACGAATGGCGATCCTCAGGAAAAAGGAAGAATTGGACGGACTGGACAAATACAATATTCCGGATGATGTTATGCAGTACATTGCTTCTAATGTAAAATCAAATATCCGAGAGCTTGAGGGCTCCCTGAACAAACTGATCGCATTATATAAGTTAAAAAATGCGCCGATCGACATCAATCTCGCTGCGGAAGCGCTGAAAGATATCGTTTCTCCAAATGAAAACAGACAAGTCACCCCGGAATTAATCCTGGATGTTGTCTCTGAACACTTTAATATCTCGATCGCCGACTTAAAAAGCGGCAAACGAAACGCTGAAATCGCAATTCCGCGTCAGATTGTCATGTACTTATGTCGTACGATGACCGATACTCCGCTCAAAGCAATCGGTCTGACGCTCGGCGGGCGTGATCATTCTACGATCAGTCACGGTGTAGATAAGGTAGCTGCAGATATCAAAGCAAGCGATACCTTCAGTAATACGATTGATATTATTAAGAAAAAACTAAACCCTGTCTAAATCGTTATTTTTTTAACGATAATGTGGATTTATATGTGGAAAAACTGTGGATAGATTGTTCGTTCATTGTGGATAATTTTTTCTGTGGAAAACTCGTCTAAGTTATCCCAATTTTGCGAACGTATTATCCTTTGTTTTTCCACACAGTTTTCGAGCCTAAAAATCGCTCAACCACAAGGTTTTTTAGGGTTATCCACATATCCACAGCCCCTACGGCGGTTACGGCGGATAACTTTCATATATTTACTCAAAGCAAATACCGAAAGGAGTTATACACATGAAAATCATTTGCACAAAATCAAATCTGGTCAAAGGTGTAAGTATCGTCTCCAAAGCAGTTCCTTCTAAAACAACAATGCCAATCTTAGAATGTATCCTAATCGACGCAACAACAGATACAATCAAACTGACTGCGAATAATATGGAACTTGGAATCGAAACAACAATTGAAGGAACCATTCTTCAAAAAGGAATCATTGCACTGGATGCCAAGATTTTTTCAGAAATTGTACGAAAACTTCCTGATAATGAAGTTATTATTGAAACGAACAGCAATTTGCAAACGCTGATCACATGTGAAAAAGCGAAATTTAATATTTCCGGGAAATCAGGAGAAGATTTTTCTTACCTGCCTTACATTGAAAAGAAAGACTGTATCACACTTTCTGAATTTACACTCAAAGAAGTGATTCGTCAGACAATTTTTTCTATCTCAGATATGGACAGCAATAAGCTGATGTCCGGAGAATTGTTTGAAGTTGATCAGAATATTCTGAAAGTGGTTTCCCTGGACGGACATCGTATTTCTATTAGAAAAATTGAATTAAAAGAATCTTATGAGCCTAGAAAGGTTGTCGTTCCTGGAAAGACACTTCAGGAGATCAGTAAGATTCTTTCCGGCGAGACGGAGAGTGAAGTGACAATCTACTTTACAAATAATCATATTGTGTTTGAGTTCAGCAATACCGTTGTTGTATCCAGACTGATCGAAGGAGAATATTTCCGGATCGACCAGATGCTTTCGAATGACTATGAGACAAAAGTGCGTATCAATAAAAAAGAACTGTTAAATTGTATTGACCGTGCAACGCTCCTTGTAAAAGAAGGAGATAAGAAACCGATCATCATCAATATTACAGATGAGTCCATGCAGCTGAAGATTCAGTCACAGATTGGTTCTATGAACGAAGAGATCATAATCACCAAAGATGGAAAGGATCTTTTGATCGGATTTAATCCGAAATTCTTGATCGATGCACTGCGCGTGATCGATGATGAGGAAGTCAGTCTGTACTTTATGAATGCAAAGGCTCCTTGCTTTATCAAGGATGAAGAGCAGACCTATATTTATCTGATCCTTCCGGTAAACTTCAATGCAGGTGCATAAATATACAAGAAAATAATGCATATTTATGCAAAAAACAATTCAAAAGCAGAGAAAGGATAATGTGAAGATGGAAGTTATCAAATTAAGAGAGGAATATATTAAATTAGGGCAGGCGCTGAAGGCTGCGGGAATGGTAGAATCTGGTGTGGATGCAAAATTTGTCATCCAGGACGGGCTTGTATCTGTCAATGGAGCGGTAGAAGTGCAGCGCGGCAAAAAACTTTATGACGGAGATGTTGTTACGTTTGACGGGCAGGAGATCCGGATTGAAAAATAATAGGAATAGTTGGTGCAGGTATGGTAATTAAGTCATTAAAATTAAAAAATTTTAGAAATTATGATTTTCTCAGCATCGAGTTTGACCATGCTACCAATATATTCTACGGCGATAATGCTCAGGGAAAGACAAATATTCTGGAGGCAGTTTATCTGACTGGAACGACGAAATCCCATCGGGGCACAAAAGACAGAGATCTGATCCAGTTTGGAAATGAAGAATCACATCTGGAGACGGTGATCGAGAAAGACGGGGTGGAATTTCAGGTGGACATGCACCTGAAGAAAAACAGCCCGAAAGGGATTGCGATCAATAAGATACCGATCCGCAAGGCAAGCGAACTGTTCGGGCTTGTCCATCTTGTATTTTTCTCGCCGGAAGATCTGAATATTATCAAGAACGGACCTGCGGAGCGGAGAAGATTTATGGATCTTGAACTGTCACAGCTTGATAAAGTCTACCTGAGTGATCTGGCAAATTATAACAGGATCGTCAACCAGAGAAACCGGCTTCTGAAGGATTGTCAGAACCGCGGGGAGCTGAATGAAATGCTGGATCTGTGGGATATGCAGCTGATTCAGTATGGGAGCCGGATCATGGAACGACGGGAAAAATTTCTGGAAGAAGTAAATGAAATAATATCTGGAATTCATTATAAATTGACGGGAGGCCGAGAAACGATTACAATTTCATATGAGAAAAACATTGGGCAGATGGAATTCGAGTCGGTTCTGAGAAAGAACAGAGAGCGGGATATTCGGATGAAGAGCACCTCGGCAGGACCACACAGAGATGACATCTGTTTTTTGACAAAAGATATTGATATTCGTAAATTCGGTTCCCAGGGACAGCAGAGAACAGCGGCGCTGTCTTTGAAGCTTTCAGAGATAGAGATTGTCCGAAGGATGATCAAAGATACACCGGTGCTTCTGCTGGATGATGTCTTGTCAGAACTGGATAAGAACAGACAAAATTATTTATTGGACAGCATTCACGATATACAGACACTGATCACCTGCACCGGTGTCGATGAGTTTGTAAATCACCGCTTTTCGATCAATAAAATATTTCATGTAAGTAACGGAGTCGTAGTAAAGGAAAATTAGGAGGACTATCATGAGTACAGAATATGGTGCAGATCAGATTCAGATATTGGAAGGACTGGAGGCTGTAAGGAAAAGACCGGGCATGTACATCGGAAGTACATCTTCCAGAGGGTTACATCACCTTGTATACGAAATTGTAGACAACGCGGTCGATGAAGCACTCGGCGGATATTGTGATACAATCTTTGTATCGATCAACAAGGACAATTCCATCACAGTTATTGATAACGGACGTGGGATTCCGGTGGGAATCAACCATAAAGCAGGACTTCCGGCAGTGGAAGTTGTATTTACCGTACTGCATGCCGGCGGAAAATTCGGCGGTGGCGGCTATAAAGTATCCGGGGGACTTCACGGTGTGGGCGCCTCAGTAGTAAATGCGCTGTCAGTGTGGCTGGAAGTCGAGATCTACAACGAAGGGAAGATCTATAAACAGCGCTATGAGCGTGGAAAATCTGCCTACCAGCTGAAAGTTGTAGGAGAATGTGAGGCAGGGAAGACGGGAACAAAAGTTACATTCCTGCCGGATGCAGAGATTTTTGAAGAGACAGAGTTTGATTATAACATTTTAAAACAGAGATTCCGTGAGATGGCATTTCTGACCAAGAATCTGAAAATCGTCCTTGTCGATGAAAGACCGGAGGAACGCGTAGAGAAGACGTTTCATTATGAGGGCGGGATCAAGGAATTTGTTCAGTATCTGAACAAGAGCAAGACACCGCTTTATGAGCAGATCATTTACTGTGAAGGACAAAAAGACGGAGTTGCGGTAGAAGTGGCGATGCAGCACAATGACTCGTACACAGATAATACTTATGGATTTGTAAATAATATCACAACGCCGGAAGGTGGTACGCATGTTGTCGGTTTTAGAAATGCGCTTACAAAGACATTCAATGAGTATGCAAGAAAGAATAAGCTGTTAAAAGACAGTGAGCCAAATCTTTCCGGAGAGGATATCAGAGAAGGCCTGACGGCGATCATCAGTGTTAAGATCGAAGACCCGCAGTTTGAAGGACAGACAAAGCAGAAGCTTGGAAACAGCGAGGCCAGAGGCGCTGTTGACAGTGTGCTCAGTACACAGCTGGAGATCTTTCTTGAGCAGAATCCGCAGGTTGCAAAAGTTGTGATCGAGAAATCTGTCATGGCACAGCGTGCGAGAGAAGCGGCGAGAAAGGCGAGAGATCTTACAAGAAGAAAATCTGCGCTGGAAGGAATGTCGCTCCCGGGAAAACTTGCAGACTGTTCTGAGAAAGATGCATCAAAATGTGAGATTTACATCGTAGAGGGAGATTCCGCGGGTGGATCTGCAAAGACCGCCAGAGACCGTGCGACCCAGGCGATTCTTCCGCTTCGAGGTAAGATCCTGAATGTGGAAAAGGCAAGACTGGATAAGATTTACGCAAATGCAGAGATCAAAGCGATGATCACAGCATTTGGAACCGGAATCCATGATGATTTTGATATTTCCAAGCTGAGATATCATAAGATCATCATTATGACCGATGCCGATGTAGACGGCGCTCATATCAGTACACTTCTTCTGACATTTTTATACCGCTTTATGCCGGAACTGATCCGGCAGGGATATGTCTATCTGGCACAGCCGCCGCTCTATAAGTTGGAGAAAAATAAAAAAGTGTGGTATGCTTACAGTGATGAAGAATTAAATAAGATTCTTCAGGAAGTTGGAAGAGATCGAAATAATAAGATTCAGCGCTACAAAGGTCTTGGAGAGATGGATGCAGAGCAGTTGTGGGAGACAACAATGGATCCGGAACACCGTGTGCTTCTGCGCGTGACGATGGATGAGGAATCTTCATCCGAATTAGACCTTACTTTTACGACACTTATGGGAGATAAAGTAGAGCCTAGACGAGAATTTATCGAGGAGAATGCAAAATACGTGCAAAATCTTGATATCTAAAGGTTTTTACAGCGTTGATGAAAATGTATTTCAAGTAAGGAGAAGACAATGGAAGATAATATTTTTGATAAAGTTCATGAGGTTGACCTGAAGAAGACGATGGAAGACTCCTATATTGATTATGCAATGAGCGTTATTGCTTCCCGTGCACTTCCGGATGTCAGAGATGGTCTGAAACCGGTACAGAGAAGAATCCTCTACTCCATGATTGAACTGAACAACGGGCCGGATAAGCCGCACCGTAAATGTGCCCGTATCGTCGGAGATACGATGGGTAAATATCACCCGCATGGAGACAGCTCTATCTATGGAGCGCTTGTCAATATGGCGCAGGAGTGGTCTACAAGATATCCGCTTGTAGATGGACATGGAAACTTCGGTTCTGTCGACGGAGATGGTGCTGCTGCCATGCGTTACACGGAGGCAAGACTCAGCAGGATTTCCATGGAACTGACCGCTGATATTAATAAAGACACTGTGGATTTCACGCCGAACTTTGATGAGACGGAAAAAGAGCCGGCAGTGCTTCCGGCGAGATTTCCGAACCTGCTCGTTAATGGTACATCCGGGATCGCTGTCGGAATGGCAACAAATATTCCGCCGCACAACTTACGGGAAGTTATCGCTGCAGTTGTGAAGATCATTGATGACCAGATTGAAGAAAACGGTGAGACAAGTATCGATGACATTCTGAAAATCGTCAAAGGACCGGATTTCCCTACGGGAGCTATGATTCTCGGAACGAGAGGAATCGAGGAGGCATACCGCACCGGAAGAGGAAAGATCCGCGTGCGTGCAGTGACAGATATTGAGCCGATGGCAAATGGAAAGAGCCGGATTGTTGTCACGGAACTTCCGTATATGGTAAATAAAGCACGTCTGATCGAGAAGATCGCAGAACTTGTACGTGATAAGAAGATTGACGGAATCACAGACTTAAGTGACCAGTCCAACCGGGAAGGAATGCGTATCTGTATCGAGCTGCGCCGGGACGTCAATGCAAATGTTGTTCTGAACCAGCTGTACAAGCATACACAGCTACAGGATACGTTCGGTGTGATCATGCTTGCACTTGTCAATAATGAGCCGAAAGTCATGAATATTCTTGATATGCTGAACCATTATCTCAGACATCAGGAAGAAGTTGTCACAAGGCGTACAAAATATGAACTCAATAAGGCAGAAGAGCGTGCGCATATTTTGGAAGGATTGCTGATCGCTCTTGACAATATTGATGAGGTTATCCGCATTATCCGTAATTCCAAGAATACGCAGGCTGCAAAAGAAGGACTGATCGAGGCATTTCAGCTGACAGATGCGCAGGCACAAGCGATCGTAGATATGCGTCTGCGTGCGCTGACAGGTTTGGAGCGTGAGAAGCTTGAAAATGAATATAAAGAACTCATGGAGCGCATCGGAGAACTGAGAGCGATCCTTGCAGACCGAAAACTTCTTCTTGGTGTGATCAAAGAAGAAATTCTTGTGATCAGCGGAAAATATGGAGATGACAGAAGAACATCGATCGGATTTGACGAGCTGGACCTTTCGACAGAAGATCTGATTCCTGAGCAGGATGTTGTCATCACAATGACAAAACTCGGTTATATCAAGCGGATGACGACAGATACCTTCAAGAGCCAGAACCGCGGTGGTAAGGGAATCAAGGGAATGCAGACGATCGAGGAAGATTATGTAGAGGAATTATTTATGACCTCGACACACAATTATATTATGTTCTTTACTAATACCGGACGAGTATACCGAATGAAAGGCTATGAGATTCCAGAGGCGGGAAGAACTGCAAGAGGAACTGCGATCATCAACCTGCTGCAGCTGATGCCGGATGAAAAGATCACGGCGATGATTCCAATCCGTGAATATGAAGATGGAAAATATTTATTCATGGCGACGAAAAAAGGTCTTGTCAAGAAAACACCGATCACTGATTATGCAAATGTCAGAAAGACGGGACTTGCTGCGATCACACTCCGTGAAGATGATGAGCTGATTGAAGTAAAGATCACAGACAATGAAAAAGATATCATCATGGTGACAAAATACGGCCAGTGTATCCGCTTTAAGGAGCAGGATGTCAGATCGACCGGAAGAACCTCTATGGGTGTCCGCGGAATGAATTTAAGTGACCGTGACGAAGTGATCGGAATGCAGTTACATACCCAGGGAGATTATCTTCTCATTGCCTCTGAAAAGGGAATGGGAAAACGTACTGCGATCGAAGAGTTCACTTGCCAGAACCGTGGTGGAAAAGGTGTAAAATGCTATAAGATCACAGAGAAGACCGGAAATGTCATCGGAGTAAAGGCAGTCAATGAAGAGAATGAGATCATGATCATCAATACAGAAGGAATTGTGATCCGTATGGAATGTGCAGGAATTTCTATTCTTGGCCGTGTGGCATCCGGAGTGAAGCTGATTAACCTTGATTCTGATACGAAGGTTGCAAGTATTGCAAAAGTGAGAGAGACCGTCTCAGAGGAAAACGCAGAAGAGAATATAGAAGAGAAGACAGATCTGGAAAAAGCCGGGACAGAGGAAAGCAAAGTCTCAGAAACAAATTAGAACAATCCGGGATAATCAGGCATCATTTAGAATAATCCGTCGGTGATCAGACATCAAGTGTCACAAAAAACGTGCATCTGCATATGCTGAAACAAGGCAGAACAAGGAATCATGCAGGAGGGAACAGTCTATGATCCAGTTTACAAATGGGACAGCAGAGGCATATGCACAGGTACGGGGAGATACCGGACATTGTGCGATCAAGGGGAATATCTATTTTTTTGAAATGTACGGCGGGACACTTGTTGTAGCGGAGGTAAAGGGACTTCCTAACACAAAAAATGCTCCAAACGCAAATTTCTATGGATTCCATATTCACGAGGGATCCATATGTGCGGGAGACATGGAAGATCCATTTTCTCAGACAAAGGGACATTATAATCCCGGAAATACAGTACATCCAGGTCATGCGGGAGATTTTCCGCCACTGCTTGCCAATGATGGGATCGCATGGAGTGCTTTTTATACCGACCGGTTTTATCCGGAAGAAGTAGTTGGAAGGACAGTTGTGATCCATGAAATGGCAGATGATCTCCATACACAGCCATCAGGAGATTCTGGCAGCAAGATTGCATGTGGGGAGATTGTGCTGCAGTAATCGAGCCAAAAGAAAGAGTTCTAAAAGAATATAGAAAAAAGAGAGGGAATATCTGGTTACAGGTATTCCTTTTCTTTTTGATGTATACTATAATCTTAGATAGATGAAAAAATTGCAGAAGATTCGGATAGATGAGGAGGTCCCTATGATGCGAACAATAGATGTCAGTGAGATTACGAAAAATGTAAAAGAAATGTGCATTGAGGCTAATTATTATCTGTCGGAGGATATGAAAAATGCACTGCAGGCGGCAGCAGGTACAGAAGAATCACCGCTCGGCAGACAGATTTTGGAGCAGCTCCAGGAAAATTTGGAGATTGCAGCGACAGATATGATCCCGATTTGTCAGGATACCGGAATGGCAGTTGTATTTCTGGAGATTGGACAAGACGTACATATCATCGGAGGAAATCTGGAGGAGGCTGTCAATGAAGGCGTACGACAAGGATACGTAGAAGGATATCTGCGCAAATCTGTAGTGAAAGATCCAATTCTCAGAGAGAATACGAAGGATAATACCCCGGCAGTGATCCATTATAAAATTGTTTCCGGCGACCAGGTAAAGATCAAAGTAGCGCCGAAGGGACTCGGAAGTGAAAATATGAGCAAAGTTGTGATGCTGAAACCGGCAGATGGACTGGAAGGTGTGAAGCGGGTGATTCTTAACACCGTAGCAGAGGCAGGACCGAACGCATGCCCGCCGATGGTAGTTGGCGTAGGAATCGGAGGCACTTTTGAAAAATGTGCACTGATGGCAAAGGAAGCGCTGACAAGAGAGGTTGGAGTCCATTCGGAAATTCCATATATAAAAGAGCTGGAAGAAGAAATGTTGCAGAAGATCAATCAGCTTGGGATCGGGCCAGGAGGACTGGGAGGTGTGATGACTGCCCTCGCAGTTAACGTCAATACATATCCGACACATATTGCAGGTCTTCCGGTGGCAGTGAATATTTGCTGCCATGTAAACCGACATATTGTGAGAGAATTATAGGAGTGGAGAAAGGGAGGCAGTTCAGATGGAAAAACATATGACAGTACCAGCAGGAAAAGAGCAGATATGCCAATTAAAATCCGGAGATTATGTATATTTGACCGGAACGATTTATACCGCCAGAGATGCCGCGCATAAAAGAATGAATGAAAGTCTTGAGCAAGGAGAAAAACTTCCGGTAGATCTGGAAGGACAGGTGATCTATTATATGGGTCCATCTCCTGCAAGAGAAGGAAGGCCGATCGGCTCAGCAGGACCGACAACTGCAAGCAGGATGGACAAGTATGCTCCGAGACTTTTAAATCTGGGACTTGGCGCGATGATCGGAAAAGGAAAGAGGACGAAGGAAGTTATCGATGCAATCGTAAGAAATGGATCTGTTTATTTTGCAGCAGTAGGAGGCGCCGGAGCACTTTTATCGAAATGTATTAAACATTCAGAAGTAGTTGCCTATGATGATCTCGGTGCAGAAGCAATCCGGAGACTGGAAATTGAAAATTTTCCGGTTATTGTCGTAGTGGACAAAGAAGGCAATAATCTCTATGAGACAGCGATTGAGAAATACAGGAAGAGGATAGAGGAAGTTTAAATGAAACGTATTTTATTAATGGTTTTTAAAAATATTTTTCTGGTACCTGTTATGTGGTGTAAGCTCTGCTATTATGCCGGACATGTAGAAAAGTATACAGAGCAGCAGATTTATAAGATGCTGACATTTATCGTACTCCGGGCAAATAAAGGCGGAAGAGTTACGATCGATGTACATGGAAAGGAAAATATACCGGAAAAAGATGGATTTATGTTTTTTCCAAATCATCAGGGAATGTATGATGTACTTGCAATCGTGGAAGCATGTTCCCATCCATTTTCCGTTGTGGCAAAAAAAGAAGTAGAAAATGTACAGTTTTTGAAGCAGGTCTTTAAATGTATGAAAGCATATACGATGGACAGAAGTGATGTCAGGCAGGCGATGAAAGTCATCAATGCAGTGAGCAAAGAGGTGGAAAATGGAAGAAACTACCTGATCTTTCCGGAGGGAACCAGATCCAAAGATGGAAATCATGTTCAGGAATTTAAAGGCGGAAGCTTTAAGGCAGCGACAAAAGCAAAATGTCCGATCATTCCAGTGGCATTGATCGATTCTTTTAAACCTTTCGATACGAATAGTATTGAACCGGTTACAGTTCAGGTACATTTTTTGAAACCAATGTTATATGAAGAATACAAAGATATGAAGACAAATGAAATTGCTGCCGAAGTAAAGATGCGGATTGAAAAGGTGATAGAGGAAAACACTGCCGGATAAAAAGCGATGGCTATCCTGAGAATAAAAACGTACTATAAAAATTGTAAATAAATTGAGAGAATAAAGAAGAATCCAGATTTATCATTTAGAGGGATTCTTCTTTTCTTTTAGCAAAGATCAAATGAAAAATCTCTGTAAAAGATAAAACTGAAGTGAAAAGTTTATTTCCACTTTGAAAAATGAAAAAATAAAAGTGGCAATTACTCTTACAAAAAGGTGTAATTGCTACTTTTTCTGTTTTATAAAGTAGAAATAAGTGTTACACTAAACTAAGAAAACAACAGGTTA
>JAPFCT010000250.1 GCA_026169575.1 Faecalimonas sp. | reverse complement strand
TACTCAAAGAGACCGGACGCTTATCAAATACTTTAAACGCAGCTATGAAAAGAACCAGTTCCATACCTTTGCACACCAGTTGTATTCCCCCTTCCAGTGCAGGAGGAAGAAATCCACTTCTATAAATCACGTTCATCAGAATACAAGTCAGAAATAAACAGCGAAACCACCTCTCAGGAATCTTCCGAATCAGTAACACGCCTAAAGCCATAGCAACTAACAGCATATTTATATCCTCCTTCTTGTACCGTGATTTATTCTTCAACAGTAATTTTCTCAAAAATCCACCAGATGATTATAAAACAGCCAACATATACGATTGTCCCAACTGTTGTAGAACGTCTGCCAAGTATTGTAGTCAAATTCCAAATTGCATTATCCAAACCAACTTCTTGAACCATCGAAGAATTGCCATATCTTTCCACAGCATAATTCACTTGTCTCATATAGTAGAATAAAGTTCCTGCATAAAGGATCAATAAAGAAGTGAATGCTGTCATTAAAGCATTTATTCCTTCTTTCTCTTGTTTTATCTTTCTTTTCGCAATCTTTACAAACAAAAAATAGTCTAGTGCCGTTATGTAAAGGATCATAGAAATCTCCATGGCAGCTACAAATAACAACATGTTCGGTTGACGGGCAACTGTCAGATCCATACAAGTATCAATCCCGGCCTTGATTAACGTTGCAAGAAATCCGGAAAGTATAATTTTCCCTATTCCTTTCCTGCCTCCATCCCCCATCTTCATCTGCTCTGCAACAGAAAATAAAACAGAATTATAAATCCACCATAATACCAGCGATATAAAAAAACCGCTTGAAAAATCTCCAAATACCATATATGGAGTTCGTACGAACAACCTGCCCAAAATCCCAAATACAACTGTTGCAGCTATCACAACTGCCAATTCATTTTTTCTTTGATCTTCCATCCACTCTCTGCTCCTTTCTATCCAACATTTTCACATCCGTTTTTGTTGATAATTTATAATAAGATTATATATTACCGACTACTTCTTGTATATATTTTTTTTGCATATGGCAGTAT
>JAPFCT010000407.1 GCA_026169575.1 Faecalimonas sp. | reverse complement strand
TCACACATTCGATCTGTACGCTGGAATTTGAAGACCACAGACCTCTTTACGACTGGGTAGTCAGAGAGTGTGAGTTCGATCATCCGCCGAGACAGATTGAATTTGCAAAATTATATCTGACAAATGTTGTGACAGGAAAGCGTTATATCAAGAAGCTTGTGGAAGATGGAATCGTGGATGGATGGGATGACCCGAGACTGGTATCCATCGCTGCGCTCAGAAGAAGAGGATTTACACCGGAATCGATCAAAATGTTCGTGGAGATGTGCGGTGTGTCAAAGAGCAACAGCTCTGTAGATTATGCAATGTTAGAGTACTGTATCCGTGAGGACTTGAAGATGAAGAAACCTCGTATGATGGCTGTCATGGATCCGATCAAGCTGATCATTGATAACTATCCGGAAGGGGAGGTAGAGTATCTTGACGTCGCAAATAACCTGGAAAACGAAGAACTTGGATTCCGCAAGGTTCCGTTCTGCCGCGAACTTTACATTGAGCGGGAAGATTTTATGGAAGAGCCTCCGAAGAAATATTTCCGTCTGTTCCCGGGAAATGAAGTGCGTCTGATGCATGCGTATTTTGTAAAATGTGAAAGCTTCGTAAAAGATGAGAACGGTAAGGTAATCGAAGTACACTGCACTTATGATCCGGAGACAAAGTGCGGAAGCGGATTTACCGGAAGAAAGGTAAAAGGAACGATCCACTGGGTACCGGCGCCATATGCGACAAAAGCAGAGCTTCGTCTGTATGAGAACATCGTGGACGAAGAGAAGGGCGTATACAATAAAGAAGACGGTTCCCTGAACCTGAATCCGAACTCGCTTACAATCTTAAAAGACTGCTATCTGGAGCCGAGCTTTGACGGAGTACAGGCATATGACAGCTTCCAGTTTGTGAGAAACGGATATTTCTGTGTCGATGCGAAGGATTCCAGACCGGATGCGCTTGTATTTAACCGCATCGTGTCGCTGAAGAGCTCTTTCAGACTTCCAAAATAGGAGATACGGATGAATGAATTGACGATCAGCCTTGATCCGCGGTCAGATCTTCCACTGTATGAGCAGATCTATCAGTATATCAAAGAGGATATCCAGAGCGGGCGGCTTGCATGTGGGATAAGACTTCCGTCATCGCGGTCGCTTGCGGGCTATCTGGAGATCAGCAGAAGTACGGTAGAACTTGCATATGAACAGCTTCTCTCAGAAGGATATATTGAGACGAAGCCGCGGCGTGGAGTGTTTGTTGCACAGATCGACGAACTGTACCAGTTTGGCCGGAAGAAGCAGCAGAAGGAAGAAGTCCATGTGGAACAAAGGCAGGTATACCGCTATGATTTTTCGCCGAGCGGGATCGATCTGAAAAGCTTTCCCTATGCGGTATGGCGCAAGCTTTCCAGGGAAGTGCTTCTGGATGACCGGGCGGAGACATTTCACCTCGGCGATTCTCAGGGGGAGTACGGGCTTCGCAGTGCGATCAGCAGTTATCTGCATCAGGCGAGAGGTGTCCGGTGCAGACCCGAACAGATCATTGTCGGGGCGGGAAATGATTATCTGCTGATGCTTCTGATCAACATTCTCGGCAGAGACAGAAAGGTCGCCTTTGAGACGCCGACGTATAAGCAGGCATACCGGCTGTTTGCACATCTGGCGGAAGAAGTGTGTACGGTGGAAATGGATCAGAGCGGGATGCGGGCAGATCTTTTGGAAAAAAGCGGAGCGCAGATCGCCTATGTGATGCCCTCTCACCAGTTTCCACTTGGCGTTGTCATGCCGATTGGCCGGAGGATGGAACTGCTAAAGTGGGCGGACAGAGGCGACCGTTATATTATTGAAGACGACTACGACAGTGAGTTCCGGTACAAGGGAAAGCCGATCCCGGCGCTGCAGGGGTATGATGCCCATGACAGAGTTGTTTATCTCGGGACTTTTTCCAGATCGATCGCCCCGGCGCTCCGTATGAGCTATATGGTCCTGCCGGAGAGACTGCTCGCTGTTTATCAGAAGGAATACCGCTTTCTCAATTCGACGGTGTCAAAGATCGATCAGATGATCGTTGAGCGGTTTCTGACAGACGGGCACTATGAGAGACATCTGAACCGGATGCGTACCCTTTATAAGAACCGGCACGATACACTTTTGAGCGCGCTGAAGCCACTTTTGAAAGTCGGATCAGTCAGTGGAGAATATGCAGGAGTACATCTGCTTTTTACATTCCATGATGGGCGAAGCGAACAGGATGCAGTCAAAAAGGCGGAGGAGTGTGGGATCCGGATCTATGGCTTATCGGCATTTGAGACACAGAAGTCACAAAAAAGCTGCACAGTGCTGCTTGGATTTGCAAATTTGCAGGAAGAGGAGATCAGGGAAGGTGCGGCGCTGCTGACAGAGAGATTATTAGACGAATAAAAGGGGAGGCTGGATGGTGACAGCCTCCTTTTGTCAATGGGGAAATGAGAGGACAGAGGGACTTTTTCAGGAAAGACGAATGATAAAAGACAATGGGAAAGAGGAAATAGGATGGAAGTAAAGAAGAAAACGAAGAAAGGGATTTTCCATATCGTATTTAGCAGGACTGCGCTTGTATTTCTGCTTCTGATTTTTCAGGTGGTGCTGCTGTTTGAGATGTTCACGAGTCTGGTGAAATATGCGCCGGTGATGTATCTTCTGCTTTTGGTATTAGGAAGTGCTGTCGTCATCTATATCATCAACCGAAAGGAAAATCCTGCATTTAAAATGTCGTGGATTTTGTTTGTGATGGCGATTCCGATCGTGGGAATGCTGTTTTATCTGTTTACCCGCGTGCAGATCGGAACACGCTTTATCGGGAAACGGCTTCAGGCGCTTTCGCTTGAGACGAAGCCGTATATGGAGCAGGACAGAACGATCATAGAAGACCTCAGAGTGTCCAAGCCAGCCAATGCGAATCTGGCACACTACATGTCACAGCAGGTTGGCTATCCGATCAAAAGGAATACAAGTGTCAAATATTTCCCGCTCGGGGAAGATAAATTTGAACAGCTGAAGACAGAACTTCTGCAGGCAAAGAAATTTATCTTTATGGAATACTTCATTGTGGAGCAGGGGATCATGTGGGACAGTATTCTGGAGATCCTGGAACAAAAGGTGAAAGAGGGAGTGGAAGTCCGTTTTATGTATGACGGGATGTGCTGTATCGCACTTTTGCCGTATCACTATCCGGAGACGCTCCAGAAGAAAGGGATTAAATGTAAAATGTTCAGCCCGATCAAACCGATCCTTTCCACACATCAGAACAACCGGGATCACCGGAAGATCTGTGTGATCGATGGACACACCGCCTTTACCGGAGGAATCAATCTGGCAGATGAATATATCAATCAGAAAGAACGGTTCGGACACTGGAAGGACACAGCGGTCATGATCAAAGGAGATGCGGTGCAGAACTTTACGATCATGTTTTTACAGATGTGGAATGTTACAGAACACCAGAAAGAAGATTATGAAAAATATCTGACTCCGGTTTCTGAAAAGCTGCACAGAGAACTTGGATATGTGCTTCCTTACGGGGACAGTCCGTTTGATAATGAAAATACCGGGGAACAGGTATATTTCCATATTTTAAACCATGCGAAGAAATATGTGCACATTATGACGCCGTATCTGATCCTCGACAATGAGATGGTGACCAACCTTACCTATGCCGCCAAATGTGGGATCGAAGTAATCATCATCATGCCGCATATCCCGGATAAATGGTATGC
>JAPFCT010000101.1 GCA_026169575.1 Faecalimonas sp. | reverse complement strand
CGCGAGGCAAAAGAAGTTGCCGATGAGACTATGAAGAATTTCCGCAAATTCGGAAAAGAAAACATCTCTGCCGCAGAAATGGAACGCGAGCGCGAACGACTCCGCCAGAAGATCAAAAAGACCGGATCCGGCGTAAAACTTGACACGAAAAAGCCGAAAAAGCAGCATAAGCCAAGTGATTTCAAGCTCGGAGAAGCTGTAAAAGTGCTCAGTCTGAACCTGACCGGAACCGTCAGCTCTCTGCCGAATGCGAAGGGAGATCTTTTCGTGCAGATGGGGATCCTCCGCTCGCAGGTCAATATTGCCGACCTGGAGATCATTGACGAACCGGTTATCACCGGAAAGAACCTCCAGAAGACTTCCTCCGGAAAGATGAAGATGAAAAAGACAATGTCTGTACGTCCGGAGATCAACCTGCTCGGCAAAACCGTCGATGAGGCGATTGCGGAACTCGACAAATATCTGGACGATGCCTACATGTCACACATCAGTCCGGTCCGCATTGTTCACGGCAAAGGAACCGGCGCGCTCAGAAACGGGATCCACAACTATCTGAAACGACAAAAACATGTAAAATCTTACCGTCTTGGCGCATTCGGCGAAGGAGATGCCGGCGTCACGATCGTAGAATTCAAATAATCGAATGGAAATAAAGGAGGGATTCCTACCCTATGGTAACAAAACAGAAAATCCTAATCGTCGATGACGATGAAAATATTGCAGAACTGATCTCCCTCTATCTTTTAAAGGAATGCTTCGACACGATGATGGTACATGACGGCGAGGAGGCGTTGGCTGCATTTGACAGCTATTCGCCAAACCTCGTACTTCTTGACTTAATGCTGCCGGGCATCGACGGCTATCAAGTCTGCCGCGAGATCCGTGCGAAATCGGATACTCCGATCATCATGCTCTCCGCAAAGGGCGAAGTCTTTGATAAAGTGCTTGGACTTGAACTGGGGGCAGACGATTATATGATCAAACCGTTTGACTCCAAAGAGCTTGTCGCAAGAGTCAAGGCTGTACTGCGCCGCTATCAGGCTCCCCGCCAGGAGACCGCTGCCGCTGAGAAAGGAAAATGCGTCTCCTATCCGGGCATTGAGATCAACCTGACAAACTACTCTGTCGTCTGTGACGGAAAAGTAGTGGAGATGCCTCCAAAGGAACTGGAACTGCTCTATTTCCTTGCCTCCTCACCAAATCAGGTATTTACAAGGGAGCAGCTCCTTGACCAGATCTGGGGATACGAATACATCGGAGATACCCGGACTGTCGACGTTCATATCAAGCGTCTGCGCGAGAAGATCAAAGACCATCCGACCTGGAGCCTCGGTACCGTATGGGGAATCGGGTACAAGTTCGAGGTGAAATAACATGCGCAGCACTTTGTACTTAAAATTTATCAGCATTTATCTGATCTTTGGATTTCTCTGCCTGTTCACAGTCGCCACGCTCACCCATGAGCTGACGATATCAGAACTGGAAGAGGATACTTCCGACACCCTTTATAAAGAAGCAACGCTGCTTGCAAATGATTACCTGACCGGGTATTTCACCGATGACCTTACACTTTCTGACATTCATACGCAGTTAGACGGCATGTCCACCTACCTGCATGCATCCGTATGGTTTATCGACCGCACCGGTCAGGTCATTCTTTCTGCCGGGACAGATGAAATGCCGGTTCCACCGTCCGAGCTCCCGGATTTTGATCCTGCCGAGAATGGAAGTTCCAAATATCTGCTCGGAACCTACCACGACCTCTTTGACGAGACTGTGATCTCCGTCATCGCACCGGTCACCCAGGGATTTACGACAAAAGGATATCTGCTGCTCCACAAGCCTTACGCGGATCTGGAACAGCAGACAGCTTCCCTTTTGAGAAATGTATACATCACGATCGTCGTCATTTATATCTTATCTTTCTGTATCCTGCTGGCATTTCACTTTTTCATCTACCAGCCGCTTCGAAAGATCACAGAGGCTGCCACCCAGTATGCCTCCGGCAATCTGACCTACGAAATCCCGGTACGCACCGAGGATGAGATGGGATACCTGTCCGCCTCCCTAAACTATATGGCGGCACAGCTCAAAGATATGGAAGATTATCAGAA
This sequence comes from Faecalimonas sp., assembly GCA_026169575.1. The sequence goes on along the minus strand of JAPFCT010000101.1, from coordinate 1,735 downwards.
AAAATTTATCGCCAATGTCTCCCACGACTTCCGCTCCCCGCTCACATCCATCAAGGGATATGTGGAGGCCATCGTAGACGGAACGATCCCGCAGGAACTTCAAGGGAAATATCTGAACATCATTTTGTTTGAGACTGAGCGCCTCACAGACCTGACAAAAGATCTTTTGACCTTAAATGAATTTGATACAAAAGACCTTCTTCTTGACAAGACAAACTTCAATCTGCACGATACGATCAAGCATACCGCAGCTTCCTTCGAGGGAACCTGCACATCCAAAAAGATCTCGATCGAGCTGCTCTTTGATCCACGCGTGGAAAATGTCTTTGCCGACCGCGGGAAGATCCAGCAAGTTTTATACAACCTGCTCGACAACGCGATCAAATTCAGTAATCCTGACTCTTCCATCGTAATCGAGACGACAGAACGCAATGACAAAGTATTCGTCTCCGTCAAAGATTCCGGCATCGGGATCCCAAAGAAAAGTCTCACAAAAGTGTGGGAGCGTTTCTATAAAAGCGACCTCTCCCGCGGAAAAGACAAAAAAGGAACCGGACTCGGGCTTGCAATCGTCAAGGAGATCATTCAGGCACACGGGGAAAATATCAATGTCATCAGTACAGAAGGAGTCGGCACAGAATTTATTTTCTCACTGACAAAAAGCAGTGAAAATTAGTTCCTTCCTTACACGAAAAGTTCCTTTGAAAATCCAAAGTCACTGGCAATTTTTATCAGAAACATCTGTCCGCCACACACATCTAGGAGGATTTTATGATCGAAGTATTATTTGGCGAAAGCGAAGCTGCCTCCATGAAGGCAGCAAAAAGTACCGTCATATCCATCAAGACAGACGGCCCCACTTCTATATTTACCGCCGGGAAAAAACAGCCGCCACCGCGCAAATCTTCCGGCTGGATTGAGGGAACCTCCGCAGATGTGATCTGTCTTGGCTTCCAGCTTGATATCGGAAATATTAAAGAAGAACTGGACATGGAACTACATCAGCAAAGTTCACGCTTTGAAAAAGAACTGCACCGTCTTCTTCATTTTCTGGAAGAAGGGGAACCGATCCGCATCTGGTACAGCGAGGCGCCGTATTCCCTCTGTGGGTTCTATCATTTATGCAGTATCTTATGTGACTATGAAAATGAAGTCTGCGTCGTAAAACTCCCGGAATACCGAGTCCATACCGACACTATCATCACTCCACAAGGCTGGGGCGATGTCGCTGCTGATGAATTTGCAGGATACCTGCCACATGAGCATCTGCTTTCTCACAACGAACAGCGGCGTTTTGCCCAGCTTTGGAATGAACTTCGAACTGACAACAGCCCGCTCCGTGCAGTGATCAACGGCAGGTTGTGCGGTGTTCCGGAATCTTTCTATGACTTTCTGATCTGGAGACATCTCACGACAGAGCCAGTCAAAGAAGCAAGGCTGATCGGAAATCTTTTAGGAACCTATCAACTTGGGATCAGCGATACGTGGTATGCAAAAAGGATTGATGCTTTTATCGCAAAAGGGAAAATTGAGGTCCTGGAAGACTGTGAAAATAAATATGCGAGAGTCATTGCATTGCGGAAAGATATGGAACCGTAAAACAATCCACATAAACTAAGGGCGAAAAGCTTGATCTTACTCAAACTCTTCGCCCATTTCTATAGCAGAAAATCTGTAAATCAGATTTTTCTTCTTTATTTTATTACGGAAAACATTATTTTTCTTCTTTTCTGCG
>JAPFCT010000140.1 GCA_026169575.1 Faecalimonas sp. | reverse complement strand
CGTGGCGCTGTATAACATTTCTAACAATGTGGCGACAAAACAAAATGCGCTGATGGGACTTGCAGTTGTGACGATCACACCGGTGATCCTGCTGTCGATTTTGTTCTCAAAACAGTTAAAACAAAGTATTGTCGCATCTGGTGTGAAAGGGTAATCGTTCAAATATTTTTGTATAAGAAAGGGGACGTCATATGTATAAGAAAAGAAGTGAATTCAAAAAATTTGCAGCAATTGCTGTGGGAGTTTGTGGGATCGCATATGGATTTGGAGGATCAGAAGTGCAGGCAGCGCCGCCGGAAGGCGGAAACTGGACGCTTCTGCCGGCTTCTTCCGATGAATTTGACGGAGACCGTCTGGATGAGAGTAAATGGACGAATGGAATCTGGTATGATGTCACGACAGATCTTGCATTTTCTCCGGCAAATGTATCCGTACGGGATGGAAATCTTGTGCTTATGGCAAAAAAAGAGGATTACAATGGAAAAGCTTATACGGCAGGGGCGGTGGAATCCAAATTTGACGTTCCGGGAACTGCAAGCTATGTGGAAGTACGTGCAAAAGCGCTGGATAAAAAGGCGAATGTACTCAGTGCAATCTGGATGCAGTCTTCTCCGCTGAGCTGGGAGCTGAATCCGAATCCGGAAATTGATATTATGGAGACCTTTGATTATACAAAAATGACAAGTACGATTCATACATGGAACCAGAGTCCATCGATCCATCTTCAGCGGGGAACAAATGGATGGAAAACCGGGCTGGAAGATATCAGTGCAGACTATCATACCTATGCACTTGAGAGGAGAGATGGGAAAATGAGGTTCTATTTTGATGGACAGCTTGCATGGGAGAAGACAAGCAGGGAGGATTCTTTTGTGGAACTTTCCCGCCATATGGTACTTAGTCTGGAAGGACATCTGGGGAAACCGGAAGAACAGTATCTACCGGGAGAATTTCTTGTAGATTATGTGAGAACTTACTATGACAGTGATTTTGCAGGGCTTCCGGAAAGCGGAACCTATCAGATTATCAATCAGAAAAGCAAAAAGGCGTTGGATCTTCCGGCAGATTCTCAGAACGGAATCCAGTTAAGACAGTCTTCGGCGGAGAGTGGAAGTGACAGCACAAAATGGACATTGACACAGAATGCAGATCAGACATGGAGTATACAGAATATGGCAGATGGAACCTATGTGGATCTGACTGCGGATTCCGGGGTGACATCAAACGGAAATCCAGTAGTGGCATATTCTTATCACGGAGGAACAAATCAGAGATGGTATCTGGTTCCGACGGAGAGCGGGGCATTTAAACTGATGTCGGCGCTTAGCGGGAAAGCGCTGTGTGTAAAAGATGCTTCTGTGGAAGAAGGGGCTCCGGTCATCCAGTGGAGCTATGAGAAAAATGAGGATGCAAACGATGAGTGGACGTTTGTGCCTGTTCAGTAAAAGACAAAAAATTGAGACAGATAAGGAGCAGGAAAGGGAAAAAGAATGGATAAGAAATATCAGGGAGTTCTGACAGAGAAGGAAGAGTTTTTATATCCGGACAGTGTCTCAGAGATGCTGCCGGAGTCTATCCGGGTTGTAATGCCGAAAAATGGAAAGCAGGGGATTCAGCTTTTACTTGATACGGCAGGCGATGAGATCCAGATGGATTTCGAAGGAGATGGGTTTCATGCGGAGTGGTATGAGATGATCGCAGTTCCGGTGGAATACAATACCGGAGACGGGGAAAATCAAGGCGGCGCGATGGTGCTTATAGAAGAGCAGAAAGAAACACCTGCATATGCGACAAGAAAGGCGCCGTTTTTCGTTTATGATTGTCTGAAGGAACAGCAGACCGGGAAGATTCCGGCGAGGGACAGTGAAAATGACAGAAGAGCGGCAGTGTACTTTTGCATCTGTCCGGAGAAAGAGTTGGAAGCCGGAGAATATCCGGTGACTGTGACTGCAAAGACAAAAGAAGGGAACTATCAGCTTCACGCCACTGTTCAGATCTATGATGTGGAGATACCAGAAAATACATTCTGGGTCACAAACTGGTTTTCCGAGGAGGCAATCTGTCGTTTCCATGGGGTGGAAAAAGGCTCGGAAGAGTATCTGCAAATGCTTCGAAACTATATTCAGACGATGCGTCGGATGCACCAGAATGTATTTTTTATCCAGCTTGATGAACAGTGTGTGACGGCAAGGAAACCGTATCAGTTTGATTTTGAATATCTGACACCGGAGATTGAAGCATTTTTTGAAGCGGGAATGCAGTACATGGAACTTGGTGTGCTGCTTGACCGCGGGAAAAAGGCGGATGGAATGCCGGATATGTATACAGACCGTTTTACATGTGCAATGGCAAAAGAGGTTCCGTTTGAAACGCTGGAGGGGTATGAGCTTACCGTGACTTTTGTAAAAAGTCTTGCAGATTATCTGACAAAACATGGATGGGAGAAACAAGTATTGTTCCATATCCATGATGAACCGGACATCCATTACCAGACCCGGGAAGTGTTGGAAGCCCGCAAGAGACAGTATTATCTTGCAGCCGGAATTTTAAGAAAATATATTCCTGGGATCCAGATCATTGAAGCAGTAGATTCGGCAGAGTTTCGCGGAGGGATTGATATCTGGGTTCCGGGGACTGCCGGATATGAGAAGAAAAAAGAGGAGTTTGACACATTGATCCGACTTGGAGAAACGGTGTGGACGTATGTCTGCTGTGGACCGGAAGGACACTGGCTGAATAGATTTCTTGATTTTGCCCTGATCAAAGGGAGAATGTTGTTCTGGGGATGTGCAAAGAACCGGATTTCCGGTTTCCTCCACTGGGGACTAAATCAATTTCCGGAGGAGATGAATCCATATGAGGGGACGAGCTGTCCAAATCATACGGGAATCGGCACAAATTTTCCATGCGGAGATTCGTTCCTGGTCTATCCGGGGGAGGAAGGACCAAGAATTGGAATGCGCCTTGAGGCACAGCGGCGTGGTGCAGAGGATGCGGCATTGTGGCAGATGTTAAGGAAGATAGATGAAGAAGCTCATGACAGATTGATCGGAAAAGTCTTTACCAATAATTATACATATAAGGACAGCCCGGATCTGTTTGCTGAGGTGTATGAAGAACTGCTCAAAACGCTTCAGGAGATAAAGGAGAAAAAGACAGAGAAAAGTGCAGATGGAAGAGACCGATGCCAGTGAACCTGAAAATGTACAAAAAGATAAAAAAGGAACATTGACAACAGAATGTCGTATTTCTATAATGAAAAAGAAAAAAAGAAACAGCATTCATGCTTACGGAGCGCGCCCGGATATCCGGGTACGCTCTAAGTTGCTGTATGGGCGAAAAGATCAGAAGGATCTTGCCTGACAAGCCTGGCATAAGAGGTTTGAAAGCACGTTCGTAAGCGAATGGAAGGAGAAAACGACGAATGAAAACAGAAAAGAAGTACGCATCGGTATTTGAGTTGAATGGTGTCCCGAAGCTGACACAGGCATTCCCGCTGGCACTTCAGCATGTGGTGGCGATGATCGTAGGATGTGTGACGCCGGCGATCGTGATCGCGGAGATGGCAGGGCTAAATGAGGGTGACAAGGTGATCTTTGTCCAGGCGGCGTTGTTCATTGCGGCAGTTTCTACATTGATCCAGCTGTTCCCGCTTGGAGGAAGGATCGGCTCAGGACTTCCGGTCATTATGGGAGTCAGCTTTGCTTATCTGCCAAGTATGCAGGCGATCGTTGGTAATTTTGACATTGCCACGATTCTCGGGGCACAGTTGATCGGAGGAATTGTGGCAGTCTTTGTCGGAATCTTTGTGACAAAATTAAGGAAGTTGTTCCCGCCGTTGATCACCGGAACCGTTGTCTTTACGATTGGTCTGTCGCTCTATCCGACAGCGGTGAAGTATATGGCAGGCGGACAGTCTTCGCCGAACTATGGGGCATGGCAGAACTGGCTCGTGGCATTTATCACACTTGCCGTTGTCATTGCACTGAATCATTTTGCAAAAGGAATCATGAAGCTGGCATCGATTCTGATTGGGATGATCGTCGGATACATTATATCCGGATTTTTCGGAATGATTGATTTTTCAGCAGTGCAAGGTGCGGGACTTTTTCAGATTCCAAGACCGATGTACTTTGGAATGAAGTTTGAAGTATCGGCAGTTGTGACGATGGTGATCCTCTTCATCATCAATTCGGTGCAGGCCATCGGAGATCTTTCTGCGACAAGCGGAGGCGGACTGGACAGAGAGCCTACAGATAAGGAACTGTCAGGCGGAATCGTAGGATATGGAATCACAAATATTTTCGGTGCTTTCTTTGGAGGTCTTCCGACGGCGACGTTCAGCCAGAATGTCGGAATTGTCGCAACGACGAAGGTAGTAAACCGCGTTGTGTTAGGCCTTGCTGCCGGGATCATCCTGCTGGCGGGATTTATTCCAAAATTTTCGGCGCTTCTTACAACGATTCCACAGTGTGTACTCGGAGGTGCGACGATCTCGGTATTCGCTTCGATTGCAATGACCGGAATCAAGTTAGTAGTACAGCAGCCGCTCACATACCGGAACACTTCGATTGTGGGACTTTCTGTTGCGCTTGGTATGGGGATCACCCAATGCTCGGATGCGCTGGCACAGCTTCCGGCATGGGTGACAACGGTGTTTGGAAAATCTCCGGTTGTGGTGACAGCGATCGCTGCGATCCTGCTGAATGTGATCTTGCCGAAAGATAAAGAAGTGGGAAAATAGGCGGAAATTTTCATAATAACATAGGTACAGAACCTTAAACGGATAGGAAACGTGAGGGACTGATGATTGGGAAAAGATCATCGGTCCCTCTTATTTTTTTAATACAAAACAAAAAGATCAAGATTAGAAATGAAGTTCATAGACTTTTACGGGGCGTCCTTTGGAAGTAGAGGAATGGCTGTATACCATAGTGGCAGCTCCACCTTTTTCCAGTTGATTTAAAATACGGTTTGCATTTCTCAGCGTAACGCCGAGATGCTCAGCGAGATCCTGAGAGGTCATTTTGTTTGAGCCGGTAATCTGAAGAATGGTATTTAATTTTTGAATCGTCAGCGTAGACAGCTTACATTGTTCTGCGACCAGGTACAGATGTTCCGACAGATTTTTCTGGATTGCCAGACAATGGCTGCTGCTCAGTGGTCCGATGAGATTTCCATTTTCATCGATCACAAAGCTGCCTTTTGAGTAGACAGATTCTTTTAAGGCAGCTTCTGCGTGATTGCGGGCTTCAGTGATATTTCGTCCAATGCCGTATCCGACAGATACCGGGATGCCAAAGTCTTCTTTGAGACGGGTGCTCAGAAAACACGTGTGCAGTTCGTCGGTCAAATAATTAATATTTTTGACACTGGTAAACAACTGATAGCCGGATGGAGTTTCCTGCAGGATCATATCCAGTGCAAGTTCGGACTTTAAAGTCTGTAATGCAGTTTTTAACTGGCCTTGTGTCTGCTCACTGATTTCGGAAGTAGCTGAAGATATGGCAACCGCGGCAGGGAGATTTTCATAAAAAGAGTAGATCTCTATCTGTGCCAGAAGTGTTTTTAATAGTGACTGGAGGACTTCTTTTTCCGGATAACAGTAAACGTAAGGGATACTGTGCTGTTCCAGCAATGGGATAATACTGCTGTATTGGCAGATCAGGAGGTCAAATTGATTCTGTTCCCATAACTGAACGACTTTTTGAGAAATTTCTTTTTCGACTGATGAGAGTTTATCAATGTCAGTCGTGATCAGCCAGTCATCAATTGCAGCGCTGATCCGCGGCAGATTCATATCATGGATAAAATATGCTGCGGTGGCTTCCTGCTGGATCGGGAGCAGAAAATCGAAGATTACGCGATCTGTGCGTAGTGTTCTCTGCTCAACGAAATGCTTTAGGAGAAGCCGATACATACAGATGAGATCAGAGTGGAAAGAAACGGCAGGTTTCTTGTGTTCGGGGATAGCTTTTTCCAGGGCAGAAAGAGCTGTTTTTCCGCTTAGCATAAAGCCGTCAGCAACGGCTTCATATTTCTGGTAGATTTCTTTGATTTCCCGGAAACATTTATATTCTACAATTTCTATATCACAGTCTGGCTGGATGTCGTCGATCATATGCCGGACAAAGGTGTGTAGAAATTTACTTGTGATAATAATGATTCTTCTTTTTTTCATCAGGTAAATCCTTTCGTATGTAGTCGATACAGGTATTCCTTTTGGAGAAGGAGTATCTTGTGCCCTATTTTACAAGATAAGAAAAGAGAGTTCAAGTGCGTTTTAGAAAATGGCAGAAGAATTACATGAAAATATAAAAAATCACAAAAAATATTGACTCATATAGAAATTGCTGATATAATTTCAAATATAAAGTATTCCGTAAATATTCCATAAATAATCCTTATATCTTCTAAAAAGAGATAAGGGAAAGAAAGGGAGGTCAGAAAATGGATTTTTTTAAGAGAGCACTGGAACTTAATGAGGACACAGTAGAAAACAGAAGGTATCTTCACCAGAATGCAGAAGTAGGGCTGGAATTGCCGGGGACGAAGAAGTATGTCATGCAGAAATTAAACGAGTATGGGATTGAGGCGAAAGAGTGCGGACATGGCATTGTGGCGGTGATCGGGAAAGAGAAGACTGGAAAAGTGATCCTGCTGAAAGCAGATATGGATGCACTGCCGATGGAGGAGAAAAGCGGTCTTCCATTTGCGTGTCAGACAAAAACAGAAGCACATACATGCGGGCATGATATGAATTCCGCGATGCTTCTGACAGCAGCACGCATGTTAAAGGAGCAGGAAGAGGAACTGTTTGGAATGGTCAAGATTATGTTTGAACCGGCAGAAGAGATTTTTCAGGGAGGAAAAGACATGATTGCAGCGGGGGTTTTGGAGAATCCAAAAGTGGATGTGGCATTGTCTTTCCATATTGGACCAGGGGGACCTCCGGGAGGGTATTTCTTTAATAATGAAAATGCGACTATGGCTTCCTGCGACGGGTTCCGTATTAAGGTAACTGGCGCAGGGGCACATGGAGCATATCCGCACCTGGCAAAGGACCCGGTCAATATTGCAATGAGAATTTATGGAGCATTGCAGGAAGTGGTTGCAATGGAGTGTGATCCGGCAGAAACATGTACATTGACGATAGGACATCTGGAAGCGGGGACTGTGTTTAACATTATTCCGGATACAGCTGTGATGGAAGGAAGTATTCGTACAATGTCAAGAGAAATGAGAAAACTGCTTGTCACCAGAATGAAAGAAGTTGTTCAGATGACAGCAGAAATGTTTCATGCAAAGGCGGAAGTGGAGATGTTGTCAGAGGCGCCGCCGTTGATCTGTGATCCGGAACTGACAGATGAAATGCTGGAATATCTGTCACAGTTGACATCGCCGGATAAATATTCGGTGCCAGGGATCAAGTCAAGCGCTTCCGATGATTTTGCTGAGATCACCGAGCGTGTGCCGGGTGTGTATATGTTTCTTGCAGGAGGATTTATAGACCGGGAGGCAGGTGTCAGTCATAGTCCGGAAGTCCTATTTAATGAAGAAGCATTGCCGTTTGGTGCGGCAGCTTTTGCACATTGTGCAGCAGAGTGGTTAAAAAATAATCAATAAAGGAGAAAAAGATATGGCAGAAGAAAAAGTAATGATCCCCCTCACAAAGGGGAAGAAACATGCAGTGATCATAGGATGTATTTGTTTGATGTTTTCAGTTACGGTCTTTGGCGTCGGATTTTTTGTCATCCAGGGGCCGGTGCTGGAAGAAATGCATGCATCGCAGTATTATTCTTTGTTGACTATTTTGGCATCACTTGGACTTGCGGTCATGACGCCGATCGGAGGAAAACTGGGGGATTTATTTGGAAGAAGAAATGTTGTTGTGATTGCCGGAGTAATTTGCGCTGCCTGCGGAATTGGAATGAGCATTGTCCATTCAATCATTCCATTTGCGATCTTTCGCCTGCTGCTTGGTGCGGCGCAGGGAGCGTTTACAGCAGCCCCTTATATTTTGATGCGTGAGATCAACGAATCCAAAGATGTACCAAAAACGATGGGGTATCTGGCAAGCGCGATTGCAGTAGGAAGCTTTGGCGGAGGAATTTTGCTTGGCGGGCTTGCAGATGCAGGATTTTTGAGATTTGCCTTAATGGTTCCGGCAATTCCGCTTTTGATCGGAGTTGCTCTAATCGGATTTTCTCTGCCAAATAAGAAAAAAGAAAAGGTAGAGATTGATGTTTCCGGAATTATTTGTCTGGCAGTCCTGCTTAGTGGATTTTGTCTTGCAATGAATTATGGCCCGATCATCGGATGGGGAAATTTAAAGGTGATCGCAGGTTTTGCAGTTGCAGCTGCAGCAGGAATCATCTTTGTAAAAATAGAAAAAAAGGCAAAAGAACCGATTGTTCCAATGTATTTATTTGAAAATAGAAAATTTACCACATTACTTTTGGTAGGGTTTATCTGTTATTTTTATCAGACCGCGATGAGTGCATATGTTCCGTTGGCTGTGCAGGATGTGATGGGAGTGTCGGCAACGGCGGCAGGTTCACTTCAATTTCCAAGAACAATCCTGACTATGGTTCTTCCGACGATCGCAGGTGTATGGATTGGAAAGAAAGCGGCAAATAACTGGAAGGCAATGGCGATTGCCACTGGACTTGCGGCGCTTCCATTTATCCCGCTTGGGTTTACAACGGCATCTACCCCATTTCTTGTTTATGTGATCTGTATCGGAATTACCGGAATTGCCGAAAGTTTCCGTTCAGTATCTGTTACACCGGTGGCACAGTCCGTGCTTCCGCAGAAAGACCTGGGTGTTGGGACATCGTTGGTTACTTTTGTAAATTCTCTGGCAAGTCTGTTTGCGGCAGCGATCAACGGAGTGATTTTTGGGATGAGTGGAAATCAGGTGCAGGCAGGTGTCAATCACATTTTTAGGTTTACAGTAGTAATTTCGCTGGCAGGATTTTTATTAGTTGTGTTTGTTGTGCGGAAGCAGCTAAATACTGGTGAAAAATAAAATAAAGTTCTCAGGATTTATTTTTAAGAGTAAGAAAATAAGAGCGACTGTTTGTGAGGGAAAACGGTCGTTCTTTTTGTAGTGGAGCAGAAAAAATCCGTTTCTCGTAAGAAAATTTTTTTGGGGGGGACAACTGTGGGATTTGGAAAAGGAAGCGCATGAAGAAACTACTTGAATTATACCCTAATGGGGTATATAATCTATTCTAGAGAACTCAATTATTTTATTTTCATAGAAACGATCAAAGGAGAGAACTGTCATGGAAGAGCAAAAAGAATGCTGTCATAAAAAGAAGGAAAGGACAGATAACGAATACCGTGATCTGATCAACCGGTTAAGCCGGATCGAAGGGCAGGTGCGGGGCATCAAGCGGATGGTGGAGGAAGGTGTCTACTGTACGGATATCCTGGTGCAGGTGTCTGCGGTCAATGCGGCGCTCAACAGTTTTAACAAAGTGCTTCTTGCAAACCATATCCGAAGCTGTGTGGCGGAAGATATCAGGAAAGGGAAAGACGAGACGATCGATGAGCTTGTCACGGTATTGCAAAAGCTGATGAAATAGCAGGAGGGAAGAAAATGGAACAATATACAGTTACGGGAATGAGTTGTGCGGCATGCAGTGCCCGGGTGGAAAAGGCAGTGGCAAAAGTCCCCGGAGTGACTTCATGTTCAGTAAGTCTTCTGACGAATTCGATGGGAGTAGAGGGAAGCGCAGAGCCGCAGGCGGTGATCGCAGCGGTAGAAGCTGCCGGGTATGGTGCAGAGAGAAAAGGAATGGAGCCGGATCGGCAGAGAAACGGTGGAAATTTGTCAGACGCTGGTGGGGAGGAACTGTTAAAAGACCGGGAAACCCCTGCTTTGAAAAGGCGTCTGATCGCATCGCTAGGCTTTCTCATCGTGCTGATGTATTTTTCAATGGGGCATATGATGTGGGGATGGCCG
>JAPFCT010000128.1 GCA_026169575.1 Faecalimonas sp. | reverse complement strand
CAATATTGTTGATCTGGGAAGGGCGGCAGAAGAACTTGGAGCATTTATTCCGATTGCAGGAAACGTCGATCCCGTAGATATTGTAATGAACGGAACAAAAGAAGAAATTACCAACGCTGTTCATTCCTGCATCGCATCCGGAAGGAAGAGTAAGAAAGGTTATACACTTGCAACCGGATGTGACCTTCCACACACAACGGCATTTCAGAATATCGACTGGTTTATGGAGGCAGCCCGCACCTTTTCATATGAAGTTTCTTAGGAGGATAAGCGGGGATTTTCGGTTCTTCAATTACCGAGTAATTCACAGAATATGAAAATCTGTAAAGTTGATACGGAATGGTAAGATTGTCTTAGCATTCCGTTATTTTATGTGGATTCCTCTTTATTCTTCACGCAATTTTACTGCAGAAGCCGCCTGCCTGCGCCTGCTTTCATCTATCGCAGCATAATGCTTTTTCGTTGTATTTACATCTTTATGTCCGAGTACATCAGCAACAAGGTAAATATCACCGGTTTCTTTATAGAGCGAAGTTCCGTATGTACTTCTTAGTTTGTGAGGTGTGATCTTTTTGTTTGGTGTGACCTGCTTCGCGTATTTTTTTACCATATTTTCCACAGCCTGCACCCCGATCCGTTTTCTTTGCGTAGATAAAAACAGCGCATTTTCATGGTCGGGCAGTGGAGTGATGTTTTTCCTTGAAAGTTCAAGATAATCACGCAGTGCTTTTTCTACCTCTTTTCCAAAATAGACAACCATTTCATTTCCGCCTTTTCTGGTGACTTTTATCCCGTTATTCTTAAAATCGACGTCATGAATATCCAGCCCTACACATTCAGAGACACGGATTCCGGTGCCAAGCAGAAGAGTAATGATCGCGAGATCGCGGTATTTTGTTTTTTCATAGTAGACTTTTTTCTGCCCGGTCAGCGTATTTCCACATGTTTCAATATAGTCCAGGAGAATCGCGACTTCATCTGTATCCAGACGTATGATCGCTTTTTCGTGAAGTTTAGGCATATCCACGAGAAGCGTTGGATTTTTTTCAATGGCCTGACGCTTGAAGAAATACCCGTAAAAACTTCTAAGTGCAGACATTTTTCTTGCAAGCCCTTGTTCGCTGTTTGTAATCTGTTTATTGTCAGAAGATTCATATACTTTCAGATATTCTAAATATTCTTCAATATCGACAGAGCTTAACTGATCAAGATCCTGCAGCGTAAATTGTGTTGTAGAGCGATCGTGATATAATGGATTGCATTCTATTAAAAAGTAAAAAAATGTGCGGATATCATAAGCGTAAGAAATTCTTGTCTTTGCAGAAGTTGTCGGCTCCATTGCACGGAAATAATCTTTTGCGAAGGCAGGAAGTGTTGTCAGAATTTCCCGCAGACGCAGCGTGTCATCGATAAAGGTTTGTTCATGATAAGTTTTTATATCCTTTGCCATAGGAAAGTACCTCCTTGAATTTAGCGAATCTAACTTCATAAGATTCGCCGGATTTCTTCATAATTATAGCATAAGCAGTCTTTTTAGTCTATATCTTTTGGAAAAATCGGTATTTGTCGTATAGATATACTTCTGTTTTTGAATGCAGTTTTTTCGCTTTTTATAACGAAAAACTGCCTATTTGGATCTATAAAATGGATGACATCTTTATGCTGTTACTCTCGTATACCATTTGGTTCTTTTTTTATTTTTCAAAATTATAGTTTAGGAAAGCTTACCTGCCTTTCCCCATAAGTTTCTCTACGGGTGCGTATCTTTAAGATTCTGGCACAGAGTCATAATAAATGATTAATAGATAATCACCTGCACTTAATTCATTCATCCAGATTCCATTTAATTCCTTTACCTCTCTGATATATGCCGCAATGGTTTTCTTATCAGAATTCTTCGCATATGTTTTTGCAATGCTTCGCAAAGTATCTTGTTCTTGAATCTGGATGCTTTTATAATATTTTCCGATCACAGGCTCTTCAGCAGCATTCCCATGGGCATTTGTAAACAGAATACTGCAGGCTGTTGTGATATATATTGCTGCAAAGATCGCCAAAAAAGAAACGATACCTTTTCTTTTCAGCGCTCTCCTTTTTCTGATCTGAACTGCATAGGCTCTGTGTTTACTCATCTGATTCTCCTCCGTTGCTTTTAAAATACTATACTTCTCTTCTGTCTGCCAGAACAAATGTTGCGAACATCTGTTCTTTTTAGATTATACAATGCGAACAGATGTTTGTCAATGAGGAGAACGTATTTTCTAAACATTTGTTTGCTTTTTTCTGTTCTGTATGATAAAATAATTTCAGAATACAAAAGGGAGGATCTTTTATGCCATTAGGAAAGATCAGTAAAAAACAGGAAGAAATCTTGGAGTATATTAAATCAGAATTATTATTGAAAGGATATCCGCCGGCTGTGCGTGAGATTTGTGAAGCAGTAAATTTAAAATCTACTTCTTCTGTCCACTCACACCTTGAGACTTTAGAAAAAAATGGCTATATTCGTCGCGATCCGACCAAGCCGCGTGCCATCGAGATTATGGATGACACATTTAATCTGGCAAGGCGGGAGGTTGTCAATGTGCCAGTGATCGGTCGTGTTGCAGCGGGAGAACCGATCTTTGCAGAAGAAAATATCGAGAATTATTTTCCGGTTCCAATGGAATTTATGCCAAATGAGAAGACGTTTCTGCTCTCTGTCAGGGGCGAAAGTATGATCAATGCCGGAATTTTAGATGGTGATTATGTGCTTGTCAAACAGCAGCTAACAGCAGAGAACGGGGATATGGTTGTTGCCCTTGTCGGAGATGGAGCAACGGTAAAAAGATTCTTTAAAGAGGAAGGTGTTTACCGCCTTCAGCCGGAAAATGATTTTATGGATCCAATTATTGTGGAAAGTGTAGAAATTCTCGGAAAAGTGATCGGCGTATTCCGGTTTATGAAGTAAGTCTTTAAAAAACAATCCAGATAAAATTTAAAAACATTTCTCTAAAACTATGTAACGGGGAAGAATGCATATCGTACTACTATTCT
>JAPFCT010000366.1 GCA_026169575.1 Faecalimonas sp. | reverse complement strand
TTCTGAAAGAGGAGTATTTCGCAGGCAGATAAAAGCGTATGGAAATAGATGGGCAAAAGAGAGCTTGGCTATTTCTGAAAATACCATGCAGGATGGTGTCCCAAAATATATAATAGAAAAATAGAAGAAAAAGAGGTAAGAAATCATGATTCAGGACATTGCGCCACACCGGTATCGGAATGAATACCATCCGAAGCCGCCGGAGAAGGACAGCATAATGCTATGTTATGAAGGACATCAGGTGCTGTTGGAGAAACAGGGAGAGGAAATTCGTTTTCCGACGTTTGCAGAGTTGGAGAAGGAAAATGAGGGGGTCTATGAGAACTATACATATCTGTTTGAAATAGACGGAACGCGGTTTTATCTGGGGGAACATATCAGTCACGCACAGCTTCCGGCATTTCAGATGGAACGTACCGAATATTTCCGGCAGGCGAAGCCAATGTATCTTGCATTTGCGGGGATCACAGGTTTCCAGCTGTATAACTGGTATCGAAGCAGAAAGTTCTGCGGAGTATGCGGCAGACCGATGGTACATGATAAAAAAGAACGCATGATGCGCTGTGAACACTGTGGACAGATGGAATTTCCAAAAATCTGTCCGGCGGTGATCATCGGTGTGACAGACGGTGATCGTCTGCTGATGTCAAAGTATGCAGGCAGAGATTATAAAAAATATGCGTTGATTGCCGGATTTGCAGAAATCGGTGAGACGATCGAGGAGACGGTACAGCGGGAAGTGATGGAGGAAGTCGGGCTCAAGGTGAAAAACCTGCGTTATTACAAGAGTCAGCCCTGGTCTTTTTCAGATACACTGCTGTTTGGATTTTTTGCAGATCTGGATGGGAGTGACGAGATCACACTTGACAGGGAAGAACTGGCGCTGGCAGAGTGGTTTGAGCGGGAGAAGATTCCAGTAACAGAGAAGCATATCAGCCTGACAAATGAAATGATCCTTGCATTTAAGGAGGGAAAGGTGTAGAAAGTTCTCCCGGCAGATTTACCTAATTGCACTGCAACTGTGAAATGAGCGTGGGATGAGGATAAAAAATAGAAGAAACAGAATAAGTGGGAAGAGGAGTGTCCATACTTTCAGTGACAGCTGGAAATCAGGAAGGGTTCAGCAATAGATGGATCTAAGAAGATTTCGATCATAGATGGAACTAAGAAGTTTCCGGTAAGAGATAAAAATAAGAAGTTTGAGGTGGAAGTTATGGATACGATCTGGACAAGGACAAGTAAGATCCCTGCATCTTCTGCGCTTTCTCATAGCATCCGGGCAGAAGTGGCGGTGATCGGCGGAGGGATGGCAGGGATTTTGACTGCATTTTTCTTAAAGCGGGCAGGAAAAGAAGTGATCGTGCTTGAGGGAAACCGGGTCGGAAGTGGGCAGACTGCGGGTACTACGGCGAAGATTACGGTTTCTCACAATTTGATTTACGAAAAGTTACTGCGAGAGGCGGGGGAAGAGAAAGCAAGAATGTATGTCAGCGCAAATAAGCGGGCGCTGAAGATGTACAGCCAGCTTGTGCAGGAGGAGAAGATTGCCTGTGATTTTCGCGAGTGCAGTTCCTATCTCTATTCACTGACGGATGCGGAACAGATCAAACGGGAAGTGGAGGCAGCGGTCCGGCTGGGGATCGCCGCAGATTTTACGACAGAGACTGAACTGCCGTTTCCGGTGGCGGGAAGTATCTGTTACCAGGGGCAGGCGACATTTCATCCACTGTTATTTTTAAAGGCGCTTGCAGAACAGCTTATGATCTATGAGAAGACGCAGGTGACCGGTGTGGAGGATGGTAAAATTTATACGGATCATGGAAATGTGCTGGCAGATACGGTTGTATTTGCTTCCCATTATCCGATCGTGAATGCGCCGGGGTATTATTTTGCAAGAATGCACCAGGAGCGAAGCTATGTGCTTGCGCTGCGGCATGCACAGCATTTGGAGCATTTATATCTAGGTGTAGATTCCGGGGAAGACTTTTCCTTCCGGAATTTCCGGGAGTTTACGCTGCTTGGAGGGGCAGGACACCGCACCGGGGAGAATGAGGACGGGGGACAATATCAGAAACTTGAGAAGCGGGCGAGAGAATACTGGGGCAACTGCGAGACTGTCTGCAGATGGTCTGCGCAGGACTGTATGACACTTGATGGAATCCCGTATATCGGACGGTACACCGCAAGAAATCAGAAATGGTATGTGGAAACGGGATTTGGGAAGTGGGGAATGACCTCCTCGATGGCGGCAGCGCGGATGGTCACAGAACAGATTTGTCAGAAAAACAGTGGAAATGCCAGAGTATTCTCGCCGCAGAGAGTGCCGGTCAAAGCGCTGAAAGCAGCGGCGGCAGAAGGCGGAAAGAGTGCAAAAGGGCTGGCTGCTCCTGGAGGGATCCGCTGTCCCCACCTGGGATGTAAGCTGAGGTGGAATCCGGAGGAAGAGACATGGGACTGCCCGTGTCATGGATCCAGGTTTGACGCGGATGGCAGTCTGATCGACAATCCGGCAGTGCAGTCTGCCGCAGTCGGCGTAGGAGACTAGAACGTGGACAATGAAAAGCGGGAGCGAAAAAGTAGTTGCAAAGAGGGGAAAGATGAGAGGGAAGAAATATTTTTATGGGGAGAGGAAAAAGCGGTCTTATTTTGAAGGATGGTATTTTAAGCAGGAGAATGAGTCGCAGACGATCTGCTTTATTCCATCGTTCCACATAGACCGGAAAGGAAAGAAAAGTGCGATGCTCCAGGTCATTGTAAATGAACATGTCTGGACGATCCACTATGCGCCGGAACAGTTTTACGCGGCGAAAGGGCGTCTGTACTGCCGGGTCGGGAGAAATATTTTTTCGGAAAATGGAATTTCCATCGATATCCGGACAAAAGATCTGCGCATGAAAGGAACACTTGCGTATGGAAAATTTTCCACGCTAAAGAGGGATATTATGGGGCCATTTTGCCGGGTTCCATTGATGCAGTGCCGACATGAAGTGATCAGTATGAGACACGGCGTGGCAGGGACATTGGAATGGAACCGGGAGAAGATCAGCTTCTATAAAGGGAAGGGATATATTGAGAAAGACCGTGGCAGTTCTTTCCCAGAGGAATATCTGTGGACACAATGCACAGAAGGAGCGGAAGGAAGACTAAGTCTGATGGCGGCAGCAGCAACTATTCCATTTGGAATCTTCCGGTTCCACGGAACAATCGCAGAAATATGGTACGGAGGAAAATGCTACCGGCTGGCAACTTACTGCGGAGCCCGGGTCAGAGAACAGAACAGTCGCAGACTTGTGATCGCACAGAAGGAACTTCTGTTTCAGGCAGAGCTGCAGGAAAAACATCCCCAGAAACTTTTGGCTCCCCGGTCCGGGGCGATGCAGAGAACGGTCTGTGAACATGCCGCATGCGCCGTGCGGTATCGGCTGCTGCAGCATGGGGCAGTCATTTTTGACGAGATATGTGCCCCGGCGGGATTTGAGGCAGATCTGAAGAGAAAGAGAAAATACACAGAAGAAAAAGAAAGAACAGAGAAAGGATGAAAAATATGGAAGAACAAATTCAGGAGATTATTGAGTATTATACAGCTGGCAGCGGGGCTGTTTCGCAGGAAGATCTTGTCAGCATGCTGCGCGAAATTCAGGATGTGAGAGGATGCATTCCTGCATCTGTACAGAAACAGATTGCAGAGGCGGCAAATGTGAAAGAAACATTTCTGGCAGCGCTGATCAAACGCTATCCAAGTCTGAAAGCAGAAAATTACCGTCATGAGATTCAGATATGCGTAGGTGCAGGATGCTCCGCAAAAGGATCTTATGATCTTTTAAAGGCGCTCGAGAAAAAGTGGAAGATCCGCCAGGGCGAAGTATCTGAGGGAGGACGTTTCTATCTGCGGACAAGTGGCTGTATGAAACAGTGTATCAAGGGACCGAATATGATGATCGATGGAACTGTATACAATAAAGTGACTGAGGAAGATCTGGAGAAGATCCTGAAAAACTATCGATAGCAAAGGCAGGCAAAAACAGCACGGCATCCACGTCTGATCAGAAATCATTCTGTTTGCATTGCGAAGACTTTTGGAGAAGCTTTTGTAGTTCTGTTTTACGGAGATTTTTTGATGTTACATGAAAAATGAATTGAAAGTGATAAAAACATTCAAAAAAATGAAAAAAATAAAAGAAAACAGAGAAAATACGCAAACAAATGCAAGAAACTATTGACGAAATGTCAAAATGTGAGTATGATGTTAAATTGAAAACAGATTTTGGAGGTCTTGTAATGGCAGCGTATAAGGATAGAAGCAGAGAAGAACTTTTAGAGTTGAAAAGTCAGTTGGAACAGGAATTTCAGAAAGTAAAGGCAGAAGGGTTACAGCTTGATATGTCCAGAGGAAAACCTTCTGCGGCACAGTTAGATCTTGCGATGGGGATGATGGATGTTCTCACAAGTGATTCTGATCTGAAATGTGAAGAAGGGGTAGACTGCCGGAATTACGGGGTACTTGACGGGATTCGTGAGGCAAAACAGCTTCTTGCAGATATGACGGAGGTTCCAAAAGATAATATTGTTATTTTTGGAAATTCCAGTCTGAATATTATGTACGACACGATTGCACGTTCGATGACACAGGGAGTGATGGGAAGTACGCCGTGGGCAAAATTAGATAAAGTAAAGTTCTTATGTCCGGTTCCGGGATATGACAGACATTTTGCGATCACAGAGCATTTTGGAATCGAGATGATCAATGTGCCGATGACGATGGACGGACCGGATATGGACATTGTGGAAAAACTGGTCAGCGAGGACGATGCAATCAAAGGAATCTGGTGTGTTCCAAAATATTCAAATCCGCAGGGAATCACATATTCTGACGAGACGGTACACCGCTTTGCAAAATTAAAGCCGGCGGCAAAAGATTTCCGTATCTACTGGGATAATGCATACGGGATCCACCACTTATACGAAGACAAGCAGGACTATTTAATAGAAATTTTGATGGAGTGTAAAAAAGAAGGAAACCCGGATATGGTGTATAAATTCTGCTCCACATCCAAAGTGAGTTTCCCGGGTTCCGGAGTTGCGGCGATTGCGGCATCGGATGCCAATCTTGTGGCGATCAGAAAGCAGATGCAGATCCAGACGATCGGACATGATAAGCTGAATCAGCTGCGTCATGCGCGGTTCTACAAAGACATTCATGGAATGGTAGAACATATGAAACTGCATGCAGATATCATGCGCCCGAAGTTTGAGACAGTGCTGACGATCCTTGAAAAAGAACTGGACGGACTGGAGATCGGATCCTGGCTGCGCCCGCGGGGAGGATATTTTATCTCCTTTGACGCGATGGAAGGATGTGCAAAGGCGATCGTTGCAAAAGCGAGTGAGGCAGGTCTTGTCATGACACCGGCAGGGGCAACGTTCCCATATGGGAAAGATCCAAAAGACAGCAATATCCGTATCGCGCCGTCCTATCCGACACCGGAGGAGTTGGCAAAGGCATGTGAGATCTTTGTGCTGAGTGTGAAGCTGGTAAGTATTGATAAGATTTTAGAGAGCAAATAATATAGTATTTAATTTAACATCAGACAGATCAAAGAGCCGGAGGACGGAAGTGCCACCGGCTCTTTTGTCAGAAGTGGCAAGAAATGCTTCTGACAAAGAATTGATATAGAGGAACTTGTTTTTATTCAGAGATAAATTTTAAGATGGCTTCCCGTGTAGTCTGATAGTAATCTTTTTCAAGATACATTGCGTGACCAGCGCCGTGCAGATGAAGTAATTTGGATCCTTCTGGAAGTTCTTTCTCAGCTTGATAACATCTGTCAATGTTTACATAGAAGTCATTGTCACCAGTAATAATCAATACAGGAACTTTTACTGCTTTTGTATCGATCAGCCAGCCATCGCCGATTTCCATAATCTCTTTCGCACCGCCGTTTGGACGTCCATGTCCGCCATCCTGAGCATATGTATGGTCTACCCACATTCCGTGAAGTTCTGGTTCGACCGTATCGAAATCAGTAACAAGATCATTGGTACCAGGAACATGTTGCCATACACGGATGACATATCCATAGTTTAGATAAGAAAATGGTTCTGTTACTGGAGTCGCTTCAAATGCACCACCGAAGCAAGGTCCAAGCCATACGACTTTCTTTAATAAATCCGGGCGCTGTGAAGCAACTTTGGAAGTTGTCATTGTTCCCCATGACCAGCCAAGCAAATCAAGTTTTTCTACACCCTGTAACTCACAGATTTTTTCGAGAGCATAAATTTCATCTTCTGCAGCATGTTGTGTTGTAACTTTCCATCCGTCTTCGTATTTTCCAGATTTTCCATATCCGCTAAGATCCAAACGCCATACAGTGTATCCGTTCTTTGCAAAATATTCGCAAACACTGTAATCTTTGTATTTAATATCAAATACATGCTGCGTGTAAGTTAATCCATGAACCATAAGGATATTTTTATCCTGCCAGCTTGCTGGACACCAGAATTTTGTAAGGTATAAGTCCGTACCATCGTCTTTTCTTTTCAGTTCTACCTGTTCACATTCGTAACGCATAAATCATGTCTCCTTTCGTTTTTCAGACTGTTTTTTTACTTGTCTTTATCATACTCCTTTTGAATAATAGAAACATCATTCAGAAAATAAATCTGTATGGATTTTGGGCAGTTGATGATAATGTTCAAAATTTTTATAGGAACGATGATGTCAGTGTAAAAGTTCTGGCATTGGATTGACGCCGGCCATGATCAGAATACCTACGACTACGGCGACAATTGCGCAATAAATTACGCAAGGAATGATATTTGTACGCATCAATTTTCCTTCGTTTCCCATTGTTCCGGTTGTGGCACATACGGATACGATGTTATTGACACAGATCATATTTCCGATGGCACCTCCCATATTTTGAAGAGCAACGATCAGTACTTGTGGCATAGCAAGCAGAGTCGCTGTTTCAAATTGCAGAGAAGAAAACAGAGTATTCGATACTGTGCAGGAACCAGACATAAAGGAACCGAGCACTCCGATCAATGGAGCAATTAAGAAATACATTCCGTTGAAAATTTTGGCAAGTGCATTTGCCATGACATAGAGCATACTGCTGTTTGCGAAGGTAAATTCGCCATGAAACTCAGAGGAAGCAACTAAGTTTCCAATCGAAGGACAACAAGTGAAGCGATAGAGATTTACCATGGCTACACCAAACAGAAGAGCAATGGCAGCTCCAGATACTTGCTTTACAGAATCACGGCATGCAGTCTTCATTTCTTCTTTTGTCATTTTGTGAAGAAATACGGTGAAAATCGCAATCAGTATAAATGGAAAAATTCCAGGGTTCCATAAGAATTTAAAATCCCATGAAATATTTTCAAAACCTAAAATATGGTCAATGTGAATGACAAAAGGCTCGCTGGTAAGAATCGGTTTCAGATGGAAAAATCCTACGCGAGTCACGACGAGTAGAGCGCCGATCACAATATAAGGCAGCCATGCGAGAAAAGTCTTCATTTGTTTATCTTTTGCCTGTGCCACTTGCTGGGAGGATATCCAAGACGATTCGCCCCATTCAGATACGCCGTCAAAAGTCCAGATGTCTTTCGGCATCAGGAATCCTTTTTTGATGCAAAAGACTAAGATTGGCAATGCTCCCAGAAATGCAGTCATGGTAGTTAATTCAGGACCTGCAAAGATTGCCATAAGAATATAGATTACGCCAATCACACATCCGGTAAAGATGCAGAAAGGAAAAACCGGCAGTGCATCTTTAAAGCTTTTGTTTTTTCCGAATACTTTTGTCAGGACACATACTCCGATCATAATGATGAAGATGCCACCGATCATATGTGGAATACAGGTCCATTTTGTTAATGCAAGTGTAAAGGTTTCGCTATTTCCGCCGAGATGCTCTACGGCAGACTGAACGGTAGAAGAAGCCGTTAAGGTTGGAACTCCGACAGGTCCTGGACAGACGGGAGTGGAGTTATAGATAAGGCAGATAGCTGCTGCGGCAAGTGGCGGAAATCCCAGGCTGATCAGGATTGGTGCAGCCAAAGCAGCAGGAGTACCAAAACCAGCAGCGCCTTCGATGAATCCGGCAAAAACATATCCGACCAGGATTGCCTGGATTCGCGCATCACGCGTAATTCCAGAGAAGAGTTGATTGATTGCGGCCATGGCACCAGACTGCTTGAGTACGTTCATAAGGAGAAGAGCTCCAAAAATGATAAACAAAGTTTCCAGCGCGCTTAGGAAACCAGAAATTGTTCTGGCTGAGATTTCTAGAAAATCCATTTTCCATACAAATCCGGCAACCAGGCAGGCGATTAGCCAAGAGAAAGGCAATGCACGTTTTGCAGGCAAATTGAAGACGGCCATAAAGATAATAGTGAATAAAATTGGAAGTGCAGCGATTGCAGCATATAGATACATAAATAAAACCCCCTTTTTTTCCGACCAATTTTTCTAATCAAATGCTAACAAGAGAAAAAGAGAAATTCATTTTACGAAAAAATGTTTTGTTGTAAATATGTACATAAGAGGAATATGTAAGAAAAAATAGAGATTCCGTACAATTTTTTGCAAATTTTATAAGTGAAAAGTAGTACAAAAATGAAAAGTGTTCAATATTCATTTCTTCAATATTGCATATAGAAAAAAACTATCATACAATGAAAATACAGAAAAATGACAGGAAAAATAAAAAATGAAGCAATAATTTGTGAAGTGTGGAGGAAGAAGTATGTCGAATAATTCTATTACGAAAGAAGCGTTGGCAACTGCTTTGAAAAAATTACTGGAACAGCAGCCGTTATCGAAAATTTCTGTAAAGCATATTACGGACTACTGCAATATCAGTAGAAATACATTTTACTATCATTTCAAGGACAAATATGAGCTGATCAACTGGATGTTTTATACAGATATGTTGGAAAATGTAAATTCTTTTAACGATCCATCGAAGCTGACAGAGAGTTTTGTGAAAGTATGTAAGGCTCTTTATGCAGAACGGAAATTTTACTTTGCGTGTTTTCAATATGTTGGACAAAATTCTCTGTTTGAATCTTTGTATGAAATTTATTATGAGCTTTGGAAGATCAATATTGATATGGGATATTCTGAATGCGGATTCAAGCTGTCGGAAAGTGAGTTGAGTCTGATGGCAAAGCTAAAAGCACATGCACTGGTAGGAATTATCAAAGATTGGGTAGATGAAGGAATGCATGATAATTATATGAAGTATTTTGAACAGATTCGTGAGATACTGGATTCCGAATCTTTAGGATACTCAATTTTATCGAATCAGAGAATGATGGAAAAACGAGCAGAGGAATTTGATAAAAATCCAATCAGAAAGAAGAATTTAAAAGTATGTTAAGACAAATAGATTATATTTATTCTCAGCCAGAGGGAAGCTACACAAAAGAAGGGAAGATTATCCCGTTTATCAACTATCAGAGATCTGCGCCGGAACGTTGTCTCGATATGCTGCTGGCAAAATATTATGGAGAATCCTATCAAAGCGAAGTGCTGATGGATCTGCCGGAAAAAAGAAGTGTTCCGGAACTTCGATGTGATTTGAGAAAAGCGACTATTTTACTGATAACCGATGGGGGACTTGTGCCAAAAGGAAATCCAGATCGAATGCCGTCCACCAATGCAGGAAAATATGGAACGTATAGTTTGGAAGAGGAAGAGTACGAAGTCAGCCACCAAGGATATGATACAAGTTATGTAGAAGAAGATTACAACCGCCTATTGCCGATTGATGCGATGCAAGAAATGGAAAGAGAGGGGAAGATAGGGAAATTGTGTCCATTTTTTCTCTCCACTGTGGGGGTAATGACATCAGTAGAAAGAAGTATCCATCTCGGAAAGCAAATTGCAGCGGATGTGATAAAAAATAAGGTAGATGCGGTGCTGATTACATCAGCATGCGGTACAAGTACGCGCTGTGGAGCCTATATCGGAATTGAAATTGAAAAAAGAGGAATTCCGGTCGTACAGATAACAAACTTGACAAGGATTGCAGTGGATATGGGAGTAAGCCGTGTCGTGAAAGGAAACAACATCTGTTACCCATGCGGGGAACCGAAAAGGGCAGAAGAAGGGGAGTATTTATATAGGAGAAGGATTGTGGAGAAAGCACTTCGCATGTTGGAAGAAATATGCGAAAAGTAAAAAAGATTCCGGAGAGTGCCCCTTTTCGGAGTCTTTTTGGCATATTGAGGATTTGTAATAGAATTAGACAAATTGTTTTTTTGTGAATTGGATGCGTGCTAATAAGGATTTACAATAAAGATAAAGTGAAAAGAGATCTATCCATACAACATAAATCTCGGTCGAAAGGAGAATGGATATGAGTAAGAGATTACAAATTGATTATGTTCGGGTAAACAAAGTACAATTTGGACAAAAAACCAGTCTGGAAGAAGGAGTTCTGACGGTCTGTAAACAGGAATTGATTGATCTTGTAAAAAACGAATTGTTCGGCACACTGGATATCAAATTGGCAGTGCCGGGGGAGAGCTGCCGTATTTTGGGAATCCATGATATTATGCAGCCGAGGTGCAAGGCAGAGGCACCGGAGACATCCTACCCTGGAATTTGGGGAAAACTTGCACCGATGGGAGAAGGACGTACAGTTGCGTTAAAAGGTGTTGTTGTTTCTGATATTTATTATGCAAAATGCAATATCAAATATTATATGGATATGGGTGGTCCATGTGCAAAGTATACTCATTTTTCTAAACATTATCATGTGATCCTGGATGCGACTCCGGCGGAAGGAGTCACAGATGCAAGTTATGCAGAAGCACTGAAACATGCATCACTGACAATCAATGTTTATCTGGCAAAACTTGCAATTGGTCAGAAACCAGATGAAACAGAAGAGTTTGAAATGGGACCAGTCGGACCTGGAAAAGATGGAAATCCACTTCCGAAGGTTGCTTATCTTGTTACGCATATGGCGTCGCATGACACATGGAATTTCCTTGTATATGGACAAAGTGCGATTGGATTTCTTCCGACAATTTTGCAGCCAACAGAAATTTTGGATGGAGCAATGGTATGGAGGTACTGGGAACCAAATTATTATTTGCAAAATGAAGTATACCTGAAGGAATTGCTGCGCAGACACGGAAAGGATATCGAATTTGTGGGAGTTGTATTTGCCAACAATGTGATGAAAATCGATGGGAAAGATACGATGGGAATGATGGCAGCAACACTCTGTAAAGAAACGCTGAAAGCGGACTGCGTGATTATCAATAAATCTGGAATGGGACATTGCCAGCTGGATTCTGCCCTGGCGTTTAACTGGGCAGAAAAAATGGGAATGACCTGCGTGATGAATTTGTCCGCAGTATCGAACGATAAACCAGGAGATATGTTAGTCATTTCTGATTCGAAAATAGATGCAGTAGTAAACAGTGGAAGGAACTATGATCTGAATCATCCAAAGGTAGAGAGGGTGATTGGAGAGGGAACAAATGTACCAAGTCTGATGGGAGTAGATGTGTATGGTCCGTTTACACATACAACAAACTTTGCTTATCAGGGAATTTGGTCGCAGTTAGGAGACTGCTATGTGACAACAGACAGTGATCTGCCGGAAGTTCCACAGACAAATGGAAAGGAGGAGTCATAATGTCAGAGAAGATCAGAGTGATACATTATATTAATCAGTTTTATGCCGGAATGGGCGGGGAAGATACCGCAAGTGTTGGGGTCAGTGTAAAAGAAGAACCAGTAGGTCCGGGACTTCTTCTGAAAAGACTTCTGGGCGAACCTTACGAGATTGTAGCAACGATTATTTGCGGAGATAATTATATAGCGGAGCATACAGAAGAAGTGTGCAGGGAGTTTGTAGAACTTGTAAAGAAATATCAGGCAGATTTATTTGTGGCAGGACCAGGATTCAATGCAGGAAGATATGGATTGGGATGTGGAGCTACTACGGCAGCGGTGACCGAACAGGTTAAAATTCCGGCGGTGACTGCTCTGTATGCGGAAAATCCAGGGACAGATCTTTATAAAGACCGCGCATATATTTTACAGACGGAGAACAATGCTGCCAAGATGAGAGAGGCAATGAAGTCTGTTGCAGAATTTGCGGACAGACTGATCAAAAATGATTTTATTGGAGATGGGAGAAAAGAAGGGTATCATGGATCGGGACCTGCAATTGAGATCGATTACAGTATACCGGCTCCAAGACGTGCAATTTCTATGCTGCTTGCTAAGTATCACGGACAAAATTTCCATACAGAAGTGGTGATGCCGAACCACGAAGATATCCCGCTTCCGGTTTTGGATAAACCGTTATCTGAGATCAAGCTAGCACTTGTTACAGATGGTGGATTGGTACCGAAAGGAAATCCGGATCACATGGTTCCGACAAACTCAAAATATTTTTGTAAATATAGTTTTCAAGATGCAGATACATTAAGACCAGAAGACTATGAGGTGAGCCATCAGGGATATAATAATGCATTTGTACTGGAAGATCCAAACCGATTGGTTCCGGTAGATGCAGTGGTGAAATTAAAGAAGGAAGGAAAAATTGGAGAAGTATTAAATTCTTATTATACAACGGCAGGGGTAATGACTCCTATGGAAGTTGGAAAGAAATTTGGGGAAGGAATCGCAGAGGACTTGAAGAAAAATGAAGTAGATGCGGTTATTCTGACTTCTACATGAGGTACTAGCTCTCGCTGCGGTGCAGTGATGGTAAAAGAAATTGAGAGAGCGGGGATTCCGATTGTGCATGTAACAAATCTGACAAAAATTTCAGAAGGTATTGGTGCACATCGAATTTTGCGTGGAAACAGTGTATTGCATGTATTTGGAAATCCATCCCTTCCAAAGAAGCAGGAAGAAGGTTTCCGAAAAGAACTGGTAGAGGAAGCGCTTGAAATGTTGACAGAGGCTCCGAAGGAAGGACAGCATGCACTGATTCACGAATAGAGACGGAGTGTATACAGAAAGGAATGACTGGAAAGTGGATCGAGAATACGAGATGATTCAAAAATATCTTGTAAAGGTTAGAAGAAATCTACATCAGATTCCAGAACTTGGGACACATCTTCCAAAGACACAAAAGTATGTTTGTGAAGAATTAAAAAAAATGGGAATTCCTTATTGGTGTTCAGAAAAAGATAGTGGGATCATTGCTGAAATCCGAGGAAGGTATGAAGGAAAGACGGTTGCCCTGCGAGCGGATATGGATGCGCTGCCGCTTCAGGAGCAAAATGTGGTTTCTTATCGGTCAATGCATGAGGGGTGCATGCATGCCTGTGGACATGATGCGCATATGGCGATTTTGCTTGGGGCAGCCAAAATCCTTCAGGAAGAACGAGATGGAATGCATGGAAATGTAAGATTGATTTTTCAGACAGCTGAGGAAATTTCCAGAGGCTCAGAGATTGCAATTTCAAATGGATGTCTGAAAGATGTAGCTGCTATTTTTGGACTTCATATCGGAAATATTTTAGGCAAAGAAATTCCGACAGGGACTCTTATTTTTCCAAGGGCATGTTGTATGGCATCTTTTGATAAATTTATTATTTGTGTAAAAGGGCAATCCTGTCATGGCTCTACACCGGAGAAGGGCGTTGACCCTGTCAACATAGCAGCTCATCTTCTGATTGCTTTGCAGACAATACAGACAAGAGAAATATCGGGAACAGCGTCTAGTGTTATCACCGTTGGAAAAATTACAGGAGGAACCCAATACAATGTGATACCGGACCAGGTAGTTTTGGAAGGGACGATTCGAGCGCTGGATGAGACAGTGCGCCAGTATATTGCGAGAAGGATCAAAGGACTGGCAGTGGCTATTTCAGCGATGTTTGGAGGAAGCTGTGAGTGTGAGATTATATGGGGAGCTCCCCCGGTAGTCAATGATGAGACGATGGCAGAGCTGGCTGCAAAAGCCGTCAGTGATCTGTTTGAACCGAAAGATATTATTGAGGATTTTTCAATTCCTAATATGGGAGGAGAAGATTTTGCGAACTATCTTTTGGAAGTTCCGGGAGCTTTTTTCTTCCTGAGTTCTTCCAATGAAAAAAAGGGAACAGATATTCCACATCACAATCCAACATTTAATATTGATGAAGATGTGATGTGGAAAGGAACTGTGACATTTGTGCGAATTGTACATAATATGTTGCAGAGTGAAAAAAAATAAAGCATATCTACAAAAGACAGAGGATATCTACAAAATGGAGGAGATATCCTCTGTTTTTTTTGTGGAAAAATCATTGTGCGCAACAAAATGGAGTGTGATATGATAGAAGGCAAAGAATTTTGTAATCGTTTAGGGAAGGAATAAGAAAAGATATGAAATTATTGTATCAGTTTGGTGTGATCATGACGGTCACATTTCTAGGGGAAGTTCTTCATGCAGTGCTCCCTCTTCCGGTTCCGGCAAGCATTTATGGACTTTTGATCATGCTATTTTGTCTTTGCGCGAAAGTGATAAAATTGAATCAGGTGAAACTTGCAGCGGATTTTTTGATTGATATTATGCCGCCGATGTTTATACCTTCGGCAGTTGGACTTATTACAGTATGGGCGGATTTAAAGGAAATCGTTGTGCCGGTCATGATGATTATTGTTATCACAACGATTTTTGTGATGATTTGCACCGGAAAAGTATCACAGGGAATTATTGACTACAGGAGAGAAAAGGAAGTAGAACGGAAAGATGAAAGAGTTTTTTAGTGAATCGTTGTATTTTGGTCTGACGATCAGTATTGGAGCCTATGGTCTGGGCTTACTTGCACGGAAAAAATTGAAATGGGGATTTTTGAATCCATTGCTGTTAGCGATCGTTGCAGTTATTGTTGTACTCAATGTATTGGATGTTGATTATGCGACTTACAACGAATCAGCAAAATACTTAAGCTATCTTTTGACTCCGGCTACTGTCTGCCTTGCAGTTCCATTGTATCAGCAGATGGAATTGTTGAAACAAAATTTCTGGGCAGTTTTTTGGGGAATTACGGCAGGCGTACTGTCAAGCCTCGGAAGTGTTTTAGGGTTGGCATATTTGTTTGGGCTGAGCCACGAACAGTATGTGACGTTGTTGCCGAAGTCGATCACGACTGCGATTGGAATTGGAGTTTCCGAGGAGTTGGGAGGAATCTCAACGATCACCGTCGCTGTCATCATTGTGACAGGGGTGTTAGGAAATATCATCGGAGAATATATATGTAAAATGTTTGGAATCAGAGAACCGATTGCGGTAGGACTTTCTCTTGGAACGGCTTCGCATGCAGTCGGCACAGCAAAAGCATTGGAACTTGGAGAGGTGCAGGGAGCCATGAGCAGCCTTTCTATCGCTGTGTCAGGGCTGATGACGGTCATTGGTGCATCTGTTTTTGCCACATTTTTATAAATTTTTATTTTTGCCTATCCAAAGAAAATGAAAGATGGTACAATGACAGCAAATTCACAGTGAAACAGAGGAGGAGCAACAATGAGATGGATGATTGCATCAGATATCCACGGTTCTGCATATTACTGCAGAAAGATGATAGAAGCATACAGAAGAGAGAAGGCAGATAAGATTCTGCTTCTCGGAGATATTTTATATCACGGCCCAAGAAATGATCTTCCGAAGGACTATGCGCCAAAGGAAGTGATCGCGATGTTAAATGAGATCAAAGAAGAGATTCTTTGTGTGAAGGGAAATTGTGAGAGTGAAGTAGACCAGATGGTTTTAGAATTTCCGATCATGGCAGATTATTGTATTTTGTATTTGCATGGCCGGATGATCTTTGCCACACATGGGCATGTACATAATCTGGAGCATGTGCCGATGCTGAAGAAAGGCGATATCCTTCTGCACGGACATACCCATGTGCCGGTGTGCAGGGAGACAGACCGCTGCATCTATATGAATCCGGGATCTGTTTCCATTCCAAAAGAAGATTCGCTCCACAGTTATATGATCCTGGATGAGAAAATCGAGTGGAAAGACCTTGACGGTGAAGTGTATATGGAGAAAGAAATCAGATGAGAAAGAGGCAAATCTTAGCAGGTCTGGTTGTGCTGCTGATCGGGCTGTATATGAGTGGCTGTATGGAACTGATGCCAAAGGAAAAACAGACATTTCAGACAAGAGGAAAAGGAGTGTATCAGGGGTTTGACCAGCTGCCGGAAAATTATACGGACAGGCAGGCGAAAGAAGACGGCTGTGTCATTTACAGAGATACCAAACTGGTAGAAGGAACTGAGAGGTGGGATCAGTTTTTGCAGAGTGTGGAGCAGAAACAGCCTGCAAAAGTGAGAATATTATATCAGTTTGGGAGGGAGAAGCGATGGTTTCTGCAAGATCTTTTCTATGACGGAAAGAGTTTCCGGCTGATTTTATCCAAAAATCCGGAGGTTCATGACTATGAATACAAGTATCTGCTTGATCTGGAGGGACGTATGGACAATGCGGTAAAACCGGTCCGTTATGTGG
>JAPFCT010000333.1 GCA_026169575.1 Faecalimonas sp. | reverse complement strand
TGTGGGCGTAGCTCAGCTGGATAGAGCGTTTGGCTACGGACCAAAAGGTCGGGAGTTCGAATCTTCTCGCCCACGCTTGAACCTCTTGCTGATTATCAGCAAGAGGTTTTTCATTGCCATTTTCCCAAATTTTCATTTGCTATTTTCCCAAATAAGAGTTCTAATAGTTAGGGTGAGCCATAAGTTCACGCGGTTTGTGGGTCGATATTTAAGCTTGCTATTTAAGAATAGGTTCAATGTGGAGCAATCTTGATAAGAAAACAATAAATTTTGAAAGAAAATGAAAAATATATAGAAAAAGTGAAAAAAGAATAGTATAATAGACATAAGAATCAGATAATTAATAACAATTGGAAAAGGCGGTGATTTTTATGACGAAAAATACAATTATTACGATTGGAAGACAATTTGGAAGTGGAGGTCATGAAATTGGAGAATTGCTTGCTAAGAAACTTGGGATTCCATTTTATGACAGAAATCTTGTCAAGATGGCTGCGGAAGAGCTCCATATTACAGAAGAGCAGGCAGAGATTGAAGATGAGAAGCAGTTAATGAACTTTGTATCCGGCTTTAATCTGACAATGGGTGCATATAATGATTTTATGACAAATGCAGAATTTTATGCACCAGTTGGGAAAGACCTCTATGTGGCACAGTCAGCGATCATAAAGAAACTTGCCTCCCAGGGTTCTTGTGTAATTGTCGGAAGATGTGCAGACTATGTATTGAGAGAATATCCAAGTTGCATCAATGTATTTATCTGTGCATCGAAGGAAGACCGAAAGTGTCGTGTGATGGACAAATATCAGCTGACCGAGCGGAAAGCGGCTGAGAAGATGAAGAAGATCAATCGTGAGAGAAAATATTACTACGAGACTTACTCCGGAAGAGAATGGGGAAGCATCCAGTCACATCAGATTCTTCTGAACAGCAGTCTACTTGGAAAAGAGAAGATTGTAGAATATCTTGCAGCTTTATATAAGGAGCAGCAGAGTTTGTAGGTAGTATTTTGTACAATTTAGAAATGTGATAACATTTATTGGAAACCGGCATTGTGCTGGTTTCCTTCTTTGAGAAAGAAAGCATTCGGAATCACATGGGAGGTCGCTTTAGACTCTAAGGTGTCATAGATCTCCGTGTGTTCACTATAGGGAGTCTTAAAATCAGGGATAGATAGAAGGGGAGTCTTAAAATCAGGTGTTAGATAGAAAAGGAAGAAGAGTTACAGGTGAAAATATGAATAAAGTAAAAAAAGAGAAAAAAATATCAATGACAGAAGGAAGCATTATCAAAAGTATCATGCTGTTTTCTGTTCCGCTTTTGATCGGAAATTTATTTCAACAGTTATATAATACAGCAGACTCTGTCATCGCGGGAAATTTTATCGGAAAAGAGGCACTGGCTGCAGTCGGATCGAGCAACTCTCTGATCAATCTGATCATTGGACTGTTTATCGGTATTTCTACTGGTGCTGGTGTGATCATTGCACAGTATTATGGTGCGCGAGATGAAGAAAAGATGCAGTGGGCTGTGCACACTTCAATGATGTTAAGTATCATTGGAGGAATTTTGCTTACGTTCATCGGAGTGTTCTTATCCCCACAGATTTTAAAAGCGATGGGAACTCCGCCGGAAGTCATGGAGCAGTCGGTAATCTATCTGAGAATCTACTTTATGGGATCGCTGTTTAATATTACATACAATATGGGGGCGGGGATCTTGAGAGGCGTTGGAGATTCCAAACGTCCGCTTTATTATCTGTGCATTACATCTGTTGTCAACATTGTACTGGATATTGCATTTGTTGTAGTATTACGGATGGGGGTAAAAGGAACCGCGATCGCAACGGTGCTTTCCCAAGTGATTTCAGCGGTGCTTGTTGTGTGGACGTTATGCAGGGATGACGATATCTACCGGATGTATTTCAGAAAACTCCGGATTGATGTACGAATGATGAAGAGAATTCTTGAGATGGGGATTCCAAGTGGACTGCAGTCGGCGATCATTTCGTTTTCAAATGTAATCGTACAGTCGAATATAAATAGTTTTGGAGCAAATGCGATGGCTGGGACAAGCTCTTATATGAAAATTGATGGATTTGCAATTCTGCCGATCATGAGTTTTGGTATGGCGGCAATGACGTTTACCGGACAGAATATCGGAGCGGAAAAGTATGACCGGGTAAAGAAAGGGCAGCATCGGACGCTGCTGCTCAGCGAACTTTACTGTATGATCGCATGTTCGGTACTGTTGTTCTTCGGAAAACAGCTGTTGACCATTTTTTCATCGGATCCGGAAGTAAATGCGAATGGATATCTGATGCTGAAAACTGTGATGCCATTTTATTTCTTCCTCGCGGTCGCACAGGTATACACCGGCGTATTAAGAGGAGCCGGGCGTTCTATGGCTGCGATGCTTCTCATGGTAGGAAGTATGGTAGGGATCCGAATGCTCTGGGTAGGCGTAATGACGCCAGTGATTCCGAAATTGTCGACTGTTTTATGGGGATACCCGGTGTCGTGGATCGCAGCGGCACTCGGAGTTCTGATCTATATGTGGAGAGTGGACTGGCTTCATAGAGAGAGGAAAAAGAAAAGTTCATAAAAGGATGAGCAGAAAGATACGCCCTGAAATGGATCATTTTCCATTGCAGGGCGTATTGTATATGTGTGATGAAACGTGTTTCAGAAATTTGAAAGTATAAAAATATTTTATGCAAGTAATGTATCAGCAAGTTCAGAAAGCGCAGTTTTTGTCTCCTGCTTTACCGTGGATTTTATTGTGACGATATTTTCACAGATAGAGATATTTTTCAGTGTCTCAAAAAATGCTTTCATCTGTTTTGCAGCCATCGGCGCCCAGGATCCGTTTTCAATTAGGGCAACAGTACGTTTCTGATAATTTTTTGCCTTGAGATGATGAAGGAAGTCCTCCATACAAGGGAACAGACCGCCATCATAAGTTGCGCAGGCAACGACAAGCTTGCTGAAGCGGAATGCATTGGCAAGCGCCTGGGACATATCATCGCGGGAAAGATCCATGATCACGACATTTTTGGCGCCTTTTTCTTCCAAATCTTTCTTCAGAAATTCAGCAGCTTCCTTTGTATTTCCATGGATAGAAGCGTAAGCAATCAGGATACCGTCATCCTCTGGCTCATAGCTGCTCCATGTGTTGTACTTGTCGATATAATAACCTAAATTTTCTTTTAAAATCGGTCCATGAAGCGGGCAGATCATCTGGATATCAAGTGCAGATGCTTTCTTTAAGAGTGCCTGTACCTGCATGCCGTATTTTCCAACAATGTTCAGATAGTATCGTCTTGCCTCATCTGCCCAGTCTTCCTCCGCGTCGAGTGCCCCGAATTTTCCAAATCCATCTGCGGAAAAGAGAATCTTCTCGCTCTGCTCATAGGCAACCATAACTTCCGGCCAGTGTACCATCGGAGCCATGAAAAACTGTAAAGTATGAGAACCGAGGGAAAGAGTATCTCCTTCCTTGACGATGATGGAGCGGTCAGAGAGATCCAGATCAAAGAACTGGGAGATCATGCTAAAAGTCTTTGCATTTCCGATCACCTGGATCTCAGGGAATTTTTCGATCAGGGTTATAACGTTTGCTGCATGATCCGGTTCCATATGAGAAACAACAAGGTAGTCTGCCTTTCTGCCGCAAAGTGCTGTGTCAAGATTCTGGAGCCACTCCTTCGTTGCGCGGGCATCCACCGTATCCATGATCGTAACTTTCTCATCTAAAATCAGATAGGAATTGTATGAAACGCCGTTCGGAATGACATACTGACTTTCAAAAAGGTCTAATGTTTTATCATCTGCGCCAATGTAAATAACAGAATCTGAAATCTTTGTATCTTTCATAATATTCCTCCTATAAAATCTATGAGCTGGATATCCAGCTGTTGTGTCTGTACGTTGCAGTAGCAGAATAAATACATTGTATACAATATTAAATTATATAACAGATACCCATAGATTTCCACAAGTAAATGTAAAATATTTATTTCCGATGGATTCTGGGAAAAGATAGAGAGAGTTCTATGCAGAATAACGAAACAGGAAATGGAAAAACTTATGAAAAGTATACAAAAAGGGGTGGACAAATTAGCGGAAAAATGACAAACTTAGAATAAGTAGAAAGAAAAAGGACTTGAGTCCTTTTCTGTATCCTGCAATTTCGATATGATACAAGAAGAGTTATTAAAT
>JAPFCT010000338.1 GCA_026169575.1 Faecalimonas sp. | reverse complement strand
TCACCTTATCCTTCAAAAATTTTATAATATAATTTTCCACGATCTTCATCAGTGGATTCAACAGATATGCCAGCGCAAACCCATAAATGATCGGCTTTAAAATCTGAAAAATCTTTGACAAGACACCTGAGATATGCCCAAACCTCAAAAACGCAAAGTAAAACACAATGCTCGCAGCAACGACAAGGAACGCTGTCATTCCCCTGTTCAAATGATGCTGAAGCCTGGAAGTCGTTTGCTTTGTCAGCCTCGGCTGTTTGTGATAGGGACTGTTGTCTTTTCTCTCTTCCTCAAGTTCCTGCTTTTTCTCCTGCACTTCCATTCCCCTGCTCCTTTCCTTTTTTCACATGAACTCATTATACCCTCTGCCCATCCCTCCGTCAATATGCCCCGAATGTGAAATACCTTCTTCTGAAAGAAAAAACACCGCCAGACTTTTTATCTGACGATGTTTTTTACTTTCTTTATTTTACTCTATTCACAGACGGCACAAAATGTCGCACACTCTGTCTCCTGACACTGACATGCATTGCTTCCTTCCACACTGATCTTTCCGGCATGACATTTGCATGACTCATTGTATTGACAGTCTGTCGCCTTACAGTCGATCGTGCTCATCGGGGAAGCTGTTCCTGTCACGTTGGAATAGCTGTCTCCTTTTCGCTCCTGAAAACTGTCACAGCATGTTTCCTCAGAGCGTCTCGCCTTATTTCCGCCTACCTCGATCTTATCCAGATTACATAAGAACTGCTGGTTGTGTACACAAGTCTGTACGGTACATTTTAATTCTGGCATGTTGCTACCTCCTTGTTTGATTACTGTTCACAAACATAGTGTTGCCGCCAAAATGATTTCTATACTTCTTTTCTTGTTTTTACAACCGTTCTCCTCTTTCCCGGATTTATTTTCCTTCTTCTAACTCTACTTTGCGGATTGTTCTGTTTTTGATCTCCTCTGTGATCTCTGCAATAAATGTCTCAAGGCTTCTCTGTCCTTCATCTCCGAGGAACCGGCTTCTGACAGATACGACTCCTTCTTCCTGCTCTTTTGCCCCGACTACAAGCATATACGGGATCTTATTCAGACGTGCGTCGCGGATCTTATATCCGATCTTCTCTGAACGCTCATCTACGGAACAGCGGATCTTCGCTTCTTTGAGTTTTTCTGCAACTTCATTTGCATATGCATGATATTTTTCGGAGATCGGAAGCACTTTGACCTGCTCCGGTGCAAGCCATGTCGGGAATGCGCCTGCAAAATGTTCGATCAGGATACCGATGAAACGCTCGATAGAACCGAATACTACGCGGTGTACCATGATCGGTCTGTGTTTTTCTCCGTCTGCAGCGATATATTCCATCTCAAACCGAAGCGGAAGCTGGAAGTCTAACTGGATTGTTCCGCACTGCCATGTTCTTCCAAGTGTATCTTCCAGATGGAAATCGATCTTCGGTCCGTAGAATGCGCCGTCTCCTTCATTGATCACATATGGAAGTTCCAGCTCATCCAGCGCAGAGCGAAGTGCATCTGTTGCGATGTCCCAGTCTTCCTGGCTTCCCATACTGTCTTCCGGTTTTGTAGATAATTCTACATGGTATTTAAATCCAAACAGACTGTACACTTCATCGATCAGTCTTGCAACCCCTTTGATCTCATCTTTGATCTGCTCCCTTGTCATGAAGATATGTGCATCATCCTGTGTGAAGCTTCTGACTCTCATCAGACCGTGAAGCGCACCTGATTTTTCATGACGGTGTACTGTTCCAAGTTCTCCCATGCGGAGCGGAAGATCTCTGTAAGAGTGCGGCTCTGTCTTGTAGACGAGGATTCCACCCGGACAGTTCATCGGTTTGATCGCGAAATCTTCTTCATCGATCACAGTTGTGTACATGTTTTCTTTGTAATGTGCCCAGTGTCCAGATGTCTCCCAGAGCTGTCTGTTTAACATGATCGGTGTGGAGATCTCTACATAGCCCGCACGTGTGTGCACTTCTCTCCAGTAATCGATCAGTGTATTCTTTAAGATCATTCCCTTTGGAAGGAAGATCGGAAATCCCGGTCCTTCTTCTAAGATTGTAAATAATCCAAGTTCTTTTCCTAATTTTCTGTGATCGCGCTTCTTTGCCTCCTCGATCTTTGCAAGGTACTCATCCAGATCTGCCTTCTTTGTAAAAGATGTTCCGTAAATTCTTGTGAGCATCTTGTTCTTCTCGCTTCCTCTCCAGTAAGCGCCGGCAAGACTTGTCAGCTTAAATGCCTTGACTGATTTTGTGCTGAGTAAGTGCGGTCCTGCACAGAGATCTGTAAATTCTCCCTGCTTGTAGAAAGAAATCACTGCATCTTCCGGAAGATCTTCGATCAATTCTACTTTGTAAGGCTCTTCTTTTTCTTTCATCAGCGCGATCGCCTCTTCTCTCGGAAGTGTAAACTGTTCGATCTTCAGATCTTCCTTGACGATCTTCTTCATTTCTTTTTCAATTGTTTCCAGATCTTCTGTTGTAAACGGAACTTCTATGTCAAAATCATAGTAAAATCCATCGTCGATCGCCGGTCCGATCGCAAGCTTTGTATCCGGGAACAGTCTCTTTACTGCCTGCGCAAGGATGTGTGATGTTGTGTGACGGAATGCATGCGCTCCCTCCGGGCTCTGGAATGTATGGATTGTCAGTTCACAATCCTGGTCGATCGCTGTACGAAGATCGATCACTTCCCCGTCTACTTCTCCTGCTGTTGCCATTCTCGCAAGTCCTTCACTGATATCTGCTGCGATCTCATACACAGACTTTGCTTCACCGTATTCTTTTACAGAACCGTCTTTTAATGTAATTTTCATTGTTTCTTCTCCTTTTCTATTTTTATTTTTTTGTTTCTTCTATAAAGCGTGTTTCCCTTTCTTCTGTCAAACAGAAAAATCCCTTGCAGCACAGACACTGATACTGCAAGGGACGAGCATTTACTCGCGGTTCCACCCTGATTGAACTGACTTTCGCCAGAACCACTTTCCTGATGATAACGGAATCACCGGGCTGTTTTCAGCCACTCCGAGGTAGTTTTCAGATGCTTCTGTAATAAGAAGTTTCCAGCACAAGACTTCTCTCTCTGTAATCTTCCACACCCTACTCGTCTCATCTACGTATTCTCTCTATTCTCTTGTAAGGTACATCCGCATCACTGCGAAAAATTCTCTCACCATATAATTTAAAAACAAAACCGGATTGCATCCTGCCGCGATCCCATACAACCTTGTGTAGCCAATCTGTCTTCCAAGCACCAGCGACCGGTAAATATGGAAATTATTGGAGACGATCCCGATCCGG
The DNA here is from genome assembly GCA_026169575.1 of Faecalimonas sp. Next base: position 1,611 of record JAPFCT010000338.1, on the reverse strand, counting down.
TCATCCATACTGTCTGTAAATGATGCACTGTACTTCAGGTTCTCGTATGTATTTCGCGACTGCTCCTCAAGGAAGATACGCTCCTTCTCAATCCCATGAGCCGCAAGATACTGTGCCATCGCAGATGCCTCTGTCACATCTTCTCCCTTTCCCTGACCCCCGGATACGATCACGCGGGTCTGAGGATTCTGCTTCAGATAGCCTGCGCCTTTATCGAGCCTTCGCTTCAAAGAATTTGTGATCTTCGTTCCCCTCACCTGCGCGCCTAAGATAATGATAAGATCAAGCTTCCTCGGCGGCAGTGTCAGCATTGCCGAGCAGATGATCACCTGCACTGCAAAAAACACAAAATACGCGATAAAGTTCAATGTCAGCAAAACGTACCGAAGCCAGGCCGGACTGAAATTCATAATCGCCGCCAATATGAAATTAAACACTGCAAATACTACCCAGAATGCAGCAAACGTAGAATTCCACTTTCTTGTATAATAGCAGATAAAAAGATAGTAGAAAATTGCTAAGATCCCTATAATGATAAATCCCGTATGCATCTTCTCACCTCTTGATCCGGACTACTATTTTCCACAGCATTTTTTATACTTCTTACCGCTTCCGCATGGACATGGATCATTTCTTCCGATCTTCTTCTCTCTGCGGATCGTACCAGATGCTTTCTGCTCTCTGTAAAGTTCTTTTTGTTTTTCCTTTGTGAAGATCTCATCCCACTGTGGAAGTTCATATAACCAGTCTGCCTTTGCATCTACCATGTTCTTGTATAATTTTTCTTTGTCAAAGTTCAGATTCACGATCGTATCTTCTTCCATCGTCTCGATCGGGTTCTCCACTTTCAGGCTTTCGTTGATCCCGTCTAAGAATCCTACCATGGTAAATACTTCCACATGATATCTCTCTGCCAATTCTTTTACAGTTCCTCTCACTTCCTCATCTGGATTCGAAAGAAGCTGTTCGTAGATCCCTCTCTCAATCTGGAAATATGTTGTCCAGAACTTCTGTAACTGTGTCTTATCCATCTCCTGCGAATACGCAGTTGCTCTCCATTGTTCTAATAAACTCATTTCTACCAATACTCCTTTGTATGTGATTTCGTACGTCCTATTATATACTATTTTTCCTCTCTTTTCAAACACTTTTCGATATTTACCCGCTTTTCCCCGAATTTACGGCATTCAAGGAACCTGCTTCCCATTCTGGCTGCTTTTCCAGATTTGCTTTTTCTCCCGGTTTCCTATATAATAGAGCAAATATCTTGTTTAGAAACGGAGTGTCGTATTATGGAAAAATTGAAACGGATTTTTGCACTGGCAGGTGTCATTTTACTCTGCATCCTCTATGGGAGCACACTTATCTTCGCCTTTTTTGACCGTTCCCAGTCCCTTGATCTTTTGAAAGCTTCTATTGCAGCAACCATCATACTCCCGGTATTTTTATACGCTGCAATGCTCTTCCACCGCCTTTCCAAAAAGGATGAAGATCCTGATCAGAAAGAACAATAAGAGCTTCCGGTCTTATATATAAAGCTCTGCCAGCATCAGCGCAGAGTTTTTTTCTATCGAACTCTGCGGTATGTTCTTCTTCTTTTCTTCCTGTTCC
>JAPFCT010000226.1 GCA_026169575.1 Faecalimonas sp. | reverse complement strand
TGCGAGGGAAGCGTTTACCTATCCGGAAGCATACAATCTCCTGTTTTTTATGTATCCCAATAAGAAATTAAATAAAGCAATCCGGGAGTACTATGAGATATTTCCGGAGGACTTAAAGAAGACAAACCGCTTTTTTCAGGAAATGTTAAAGACCCCGGATTTCATGTCCAGAGATTTTGAGATGTGTAAGAAATGTATCAATGACGGTGCGGTTACCTATGCGAATGCGATTCGCCTCAACCGGATGGTCTGCATGTTGTGTGCGAGATATTTTAAGAAAGTATTGGATGAAGGGATTGAAGAATATCAGATCGGAGAGCGGGTCGATCAGTTTATCAAAGATGTAGATACGATCGTGAAAGCGCTGGCGAAAGATCTGAAAGGATATACCGGATATAAGAACCGGATTCATTAAGAGTTATTAAAAAGTAGAAAGAAAATGACGGATGTAGAACTTTACAGCCGGCAGGGATGGAAGAAGATAAGCTTCCGGATACCTGCCGGCTGTTTTTTTTGTTTTTCAAAGTGCGGCGAGAGGAAAAGAACTGCCGGAAAACGGACTGTTTTGTTCATAGGTACGGAATATTTTTGCATATCATTTATAGATGAAAAAAATATTGAAAAAATATTTATAAAAAACTTGAATGTTATCGCGATTAGTTGTATAATGTGAACAACAAGTTATCACGATAACAAATATCGAAGGAGGGATTTTATATGAAACTGGAACTCGGTAAAATTTTTATCAAAGACATCCAATTTTCAGACCAGACTTGTGTCAAAGATCATGTTCTCTATGTGAACAAAGAAGAGGTAGAAAAGCTGGTGCTGGAAGATGACAAATTATTAGAGTGTCATCTGGATATTGCCCGTCCGGGAGATTCTACAAGAATTACACCGGTCAAGGATGTCATCGAGCCACGTGTCAAAGTAAGCGGCGGAGAGATCTTCCCAGGTATGATCGGAAAGGTAACCCCTCAGGTGGGAGAGGGAAGAACACATGCGCTTGACGGCTGCTGCGTTGTGACAGTCGGAAGGATCGTCGGATTCCAGGAAGGTGTCATCGATATGAGCGGACCGGCAGCAGATTACTGTCCATTCTCCAAGACAGTGAACCTCTGCGTAGTGATCGAGCCGAAAGAAGGTCTTGAGACACATGTATACGAGAAGGCAGGACGTATGGCAGGTCTTAAGGTTGCTGCATACCTCGGAGAAGCGGGAAGAAATGTAGAACCGGATGAATTAGATACATTTGAGACGAAGCCGATCTTTGAACAGGCAGCAATGTACCCGGATCTTCCGAAAGTAGGTTATGTACATATGTTACAGTCCCAGGGACTTTTACATGATACATATTACTACGGCGTAGATGCAAAACAATTTATTCCGACATTTATGTATCCGACAGAGATCATGGACGGTGCGATCGTATCCGGTAACTGTGTTGCTCCGTGTGATAAGGTTACGACATACCACCATTTCCACAATCCGGTCATTGAGGACCTTTATAAACACCATGGAAAAGACGTGAACTTCATGGGTGTCATCCTCACAAATGAGAATGTATTCTTAGCAGACAAAGAGAGACATTCCGATATGGTAGCGAAACTGGCTGAGTGGATGGGATTAGACGGCGTGCTGATCACAGAAGAAGGTTATGGAAACCCGGATACAGACTTAATGATGAACTGCCGCAAGGTAGAGCAGAAAGGTGTCAAAGTAGTTCTGATCACAGACGAATTCCCGGGAAAAGACGGTAAGTCACAGTCACTTGCAGATACTTGTGATGAGGCGACAGCGCTTGCTTCCTGCGGACAGGGAAATGCAACTCTTCAGTTCCCGGCAATGGATAAGGTAATCGGAACAATGGAATATATCGAGAATCAGATCGGCGGATGGGCTGGCTGTGTCAATCCGGACGGATCATTTGAGGCAGAGCTTCAGATCATCATCGCATCTACGATCGCAAATGGTTTCAATAAGCTGGCGGCAAGAGGCTACTAGAAATCGTCGGTAAGAAAAGGAGGAGCGGGTATGGCAACATATAAAATTGTTCATTATATCAATCAGTTCTTTGCCGGTATCGGTGGAGAAGAGAAAGCAGATATCGTGCCGGAAGTAAGAGAGGGCGCAGTAGGTCCTGGTACAGCTCTGGCAAAGGAACTCGGAGAAGAGTATGAGATCGTGGCAACTGTGATCTGTGGAGATAATTATTTCGGAGAAAATCTTGACACAGCGACAGATACGATCCTTGATATGGTAAAAAAATACGAGCCGGATGTATTTGTTGCAGGGCCGGCATTCAACGCAGGACGTTACGGCGTGGCATGTGGTACGATCTGTAAAGCAGTAGAAGAAAGACTTGGGGTTCCGGTACTAACAGCAGAGTATGAGGAAAACCCTGGTGTAGATATGTTCCGCAAGGACGTTATCATCGTAAAGACCGGTGACTCCGCAGCGACGATCCGCAAGGCAGTACCTGTGATGGCAGCTTTGGTAAAGAAGATGGCGACAGGCGAAGAGATTCTCGGACCAGATATCGAAGGATATCATGAGAGAGGAATCCGTGTGAACTATTTCGCAGAGGAGAGAGCTTCTGAGAGAGCGATCCAGATGCTGACAAAGAAGATGAAAGGCGAAGAATTCCACACAGATCTTCCGATGCCGAAATTTGACCGTGTCGATCCGGCAGCGCCGATCAAGGATATCCGGCATGCAAAACTTGCTGTTGTGACATCCGGTGGTGTTGTTCCGACTGGTAACCCGGATCACATCGAATCATCTAATGCAACAAAATATGGCGTATATTCTATTGAAGGAATGGACGCAATGTCCCCGAAGGATTTCACAACGATCCACGGCGGATATGACAGACAGTTCGTTATGGAAAATCCGAACTTAGTAGTACCGCTTGACGTACTCCGCGAGATGGAGAAAGACGGAGAGTTTGGCGAACTTGTAAATTACTTCTGTACGACAACCGGAACCGGAACCGCGACCGGATCTGCAGCAAAATTCGGCGACGAGATCGGTAAACGTCTCGTAGAGGATCACGTAGATGGCGTTATCCTCGTCAGCACATGAGGTACCTGCACACGTTGCGGCGCAACGATGGTAAAAGGTATCGAAAAATATGGTCTTCCGGTTGTTCATATGGCAACTGTTGTTCCAATCTCCCTGACGATCGGTGCAAACCGGATCATCCCGGGCGTTGGTATCCCATATCCGCTCGGAGATCCGACACAGGGCGAAGTAGATTCTAAGAAGATCCGTAAACGTATGGTAAGACGTGCACTGAAAGCATTGCAGACACCAGTGGATGGTCAGACCGTATTTGAAAAAGATGATTTTTAAATCGTGACAACTTGATATGGCAGGGCGGCTAAGTGTTTCTATCAGATCCTTTCTGCTCTGCAAAGGGGACACCGCCGGCGTGTACATCAATGGGATGACATTTCCGGTAGTGTCCTCCATATTATAGAGAGACAGGAGGGTATCTTATGGGAAATGGCGGCGAAAAAGTTAGTTGGAAGAGAGTTCTCATTTTAGCAGGAGCCGTAATCGCTTTTACGATCGGCTCAGGATTTGCAACCGGGCAGGAGATTATTCAGTACTACACTGCATATGGAGTACAGAGTCTTCTCGTAATCCTTGTATTTGCGGTTGCATTTCTGTACTATAACTTCAACTTTGCAAAAGCAGGTGCAGAGCAGAAGTTTGAAAGAGGAAATGATGTCTATAAATATTTCTGTGGAAAATACGTCGGTACCTTCTGCGATTACTATTCCACATTATTCTGCTATATGTCCTTCTTTGTTATGATCGGAGGAGCTGCATCTACGCTTCATCAGGAATATGACCTTCCGACATGGGTGGGCGGCGTGATCCTTGCAGTGCTTGCAATCCTCACAGTAGTCGGCGGACTCAACTCTCTGGTAGATGCGATCGGTATCGTAGGGCCGGTCATCGTTGTTCTCTGTATTGCGATCGGATTGATCACCTGTATCCAGGATGGCGGAAATATCGCGGCAGGACTTGATGTTATCGAGCAGGGTGCATATGAAGGTGCAAAAGCAGGGGAGACAATGAAAAATGCAGGTGCAAACTGGCTGATCTCAGGACTTTCCTACGCAGGATTCGTTCTGTTATGGTTTGCAAGCTTTACTGCAGCGCTCGGTTCTAAAAATAAGAAGAAAGATCTGAACTACGGTATCATCGGCGGAACGGTTGCAGTCTGTGTTGCCATCGGGCTCATCGCATTTGCACAGATTGCCAATATCAATACCGGAACAAACGGAACTTACATCTGGAACGCAGATATTCCGAATCTGATCCTTGCAACAAAGATCTGGAAACCATTCTCCGCGATCTTCGCAATCGTAGTATTTGCAGGGATCTATACGACGGCGGTGCCGCTTCTTTACAATCCGGTTTCCCGGTTTGCAAAAGAAGGCACACCGAGATTCAAGATCCTCACAGTCGTTCTCGGTGTGGCAGGTCTGATCGTCGGATTATTCCTTCCATTCAGAGTACTTGTAAATATCATCTATGTTCTGAACGGATATGTAGGCGCAGTTCTGATCCTGTTTATGATCTGGAAGAATATCAAAGATTTCCGGAATAAAAAGAAAGCGCAGTAAGAACAAAAGAGAAGAGAGAAAAAGATAAAATAAATATAGAAACATACAATATTAGGAAAGCTATCATATAGATGTAAAGTTTTTATATCGATACAAACAAATCCCTGGAAAGGTCCAAACAGAAGAAATTCTGGGAGGGCCTTTTCCCATTATAGTGAAGAGAGACATATAATTAAAAATAGAAAGAAGAAAATGATTTATATCGTCAAAAATACTTTTTTATGTTATACTACGATAAAATACATCTTGTATAAAAAGATGGATGTGATAAATTTTTATTTGAGATAGGAGGAGTATGTATACGTTTGGAATACATACAAAATAGAAAGTGAAAACATTATTGATTTTAGGTGCCGGTGGTTTTGGGCATATGATCCAGGAGACAGCCGGATTATTGGGGTATGAAAAAGTTGTTTTCTTGGATGATGCGGTAAAGGGCGAGGATGTAATAGGAAAATGCTGTGATTATAAAGCGTTTTTGAAAGAATATGATACGGCGGTTGCGGCTTTGGGCGATAATGGGATGCGCTTATACTGGACAGAAAAGCTGATGGAAGCAGGATATAAGGTTCCGGCCATCATACATCCATCAGCAGTCGTCAGTCCGAGTGCAGTGATCGGGAAAGGCAGTTTTATTATGCAGAGTGCCATCGTAAATACACATACAGTCGTGGAGCATGGTGTTCTGGTAAACAGTGGGGCTGTGGTAGATCACGATTCATACGTTTCTTGTGGGGCGCATATCGGACTTGGAAGTGTAGTAAAGGCAAACTGTATCATTCCTTCCAGAAAAAAAGTTGAAGAGGGGGAGGTGATTTTTTCAACAAGAAGGAAGATTGATGGTGTTACAAGCCGGAATCTGGAAGATGCGCTGTATGCGTTTGGATTTGGAACACAGTGCAGCTATGTGAAGCCGTTTGGAGAAGGGCATATTAATGAGACTTATGCAGTTTATATGCCGACAAAGGAAGGCGATGAATTTTCTTATATTCTTCAGCGGGTCAATAATAATGTCTTTAAAGACCCGGCGGGAGTGATGGAGAATATATTTGGTGTTACTGAATATTTGAGAAATGTGATCCGTGAGGAAGGCGGAGATCCTGACAGAGAGACACTTTCCTGCATTAAGACAAAAAACGGATGTACATATTTTGAGGATAATGAAGGACAGCCGTGGAGATGCTATAATTATATATCAAATTCTGTATGCTACCAGCTTGTAGAGGAACCAGAACAGTTTTACCAGTCGGGAAATGGTTTTGGACATTTCCTGAAGCAGCTCGGCAATTATCCGGCATCCAGTTTAAAGGAGACGATCCCGGATTTCCATAATACAGTGAAGCGGTTTGAGAATTTTGAAAAGGCGTTGAAGAGAGATATTAAAAACAGAGCGGTAAGCTGTAAACCGGAGATCGCTTTTGTACTTGACAGAAAGCAGGACTGCAAGGTGTTAGTAGAGCAGCAGGAAAATGGAACGCTGCCGCTTCGAGTGACGCACAACGATACGAAACTGAACAATATTTTGTTTGATGCTGAGACGGGGAAAGGACTTTGCATTATTGATCTGGATACGATCATGCCTGGACTTGCTGCAAATGATTTTGGGGATTCGATCCGATTTGGAGCTGCGACAGCGGAGGAGGATGAACGCGATTTGGATAAGATGCATTTTGACATTTCATTGTATGAGTTGTATGTCGAAGGATATTTGGAGGCGACAAGAGACGTCCTGACACTGGAGGAAATTGAAAGCCTTCCCTGGGGAGCGCGACTGATGACGTTAGAGTGCGGGATTCGTTTTCTGACGGATTATTTGGAAGGAGATACTTACTTTAAGACAGCCTATCCGGAACATAACCTTGTACGCGCGCGGACACAGTTCCGCCTGGTGGCTGAGATGGAACAGCAGTTTGATAAAATGCAGGAGATTGTAAGAAACTGCAAATAAAGAAGTGCAGTTCTATAAATCTGACTGATTCATAAAAATAGGAAATGACAGCCAGAAGAGATTCCATTTTTGAAAAAATTATGATATACTGGTATCGTAAGAGTCCTGATATGTCTGGACATATCGGTGACAAAAGAAAATAAGGAGCGAGACAGATGAAGAGAGTATTACTGAAGCTCAGTGGAGAAGCGCTGGCAGGAGATAAAAAGACAGGTTTCGATGGGGCTACCTGCATTGGAGTCGCAGAGCAGGTAAAACAGCTTGTGGACGCAGGGATCCAGGTTGCGATCGTGACCGGAGGAGGAAATTTCTGGAGAGGAAGGACAAGTGAGACGATCGACCGTACGAAGGCGGATCAGATCGGGATGCTCGCGACGATCATGAACTGTACTTATGTATCAGAGATTTTCCGCCATGTCGGAATGAAGACAGAAGTATTTACTCCATTTGTATGTGGAGCTTTCACAACTCTGTTTTCTAAAGATGCGGCAGTGAAGGCGCTTGAGGAAGGAAAGGTAGTCTTCTTTGCGGGAGGTACCGGCCATCCGTATTTCTCTACGGACACAGGTGCAGTTCTGCGTGCGATCGAGATCGAAGCGGAAGCGATGCTTGTTGCGAAGACGATCGACGGTGTGTATGACAGTGATCCGAAGGTGAACCCTGCGGCAGTGAAGTATGATGAGATCTCTATCAGCGAAGTGATCGAGAAGAGACTGGCAGTCATTGATCTTGCGGCATCGATCTTATGCCTGGAGAACAAGATGCCGATGCTTGTATTCGGACTGAGTGAGGAGAACAGTATCGTGGAGACGATGACAGGAACATTCACAGGAACGAAAGTGACTGTATAAAAAAGAGCGGAGGAATAAAACGATGAATGAAAGACTGAGTGTATTTAATGAGAAAATGGAAAAATCCTACAACAGCCTGACAAGTGAGCTGGCAACGATCCGTGCAGGACGTGCGAACCCACATGTACTGGATAAACTTACAGTAGACTACTACGGATCACCGACTCCGATCCAGCAGGTGGCAAACGTATCTGTACCGGAAGCACGTATGATCCAGATCCAGCCATGGGAGAAGTCTATGGTAAGAGAGATCGAGAAAGCAATCCTGACTTCTGATATCGGGATCAATCCGACAAATGACGGTACTGTGATCCGTCTTGTGTTCCCGGAACTGACAGAAGAGCGAAGAAAAGAGCTTGTAAAAGATGTCAAGAAAAAAGGAGAAGCAGGAAAGGTTGCAGTCCGTAACATCAGACGTGATGGAAATGATACATTCAAGAAATTAAAAGGAACAGAAGTTTCTGAAGATGAGATCAAGGATCTGGAAGATGAATTACAGAAACTGACAGATAAGTATATCGCACAGATCGATAAGGCTGTTGAGGCAAAATCAAAAGAAGTGATGACAGTCTAAGCGGCTTTTTCCGGGTACATAGTGCCCAGGTTCTGATCTGAGATAACAGAAGAAGAAAATCAGTATAAGCAAGGAGGGATGAAATGACGTCTGACCTTGCTTATACTATTAGAGAGGAGAATTTGGTAGATGAATGTACCACAGCATATCGCGATCATCCTGGATGGAAATGGACGATGGGCGAAGAAAAAGGGGATGCCGAGAAATTATGGGCATGCCCAGGGAAGTAAGAATGTAGAGAGGATCTGCGAGGAAGCATATAAGATGGGGGTCAAGTATCTGACTGTCTATGCATTTTCTACAGAGAATTGGAACCGTCCGAAAGGGGAAGTGGATGCGCTGATGAAACTTCTCAGGAATTATATGAAGACCTGCTTAAAGACTGCCGAGAAGAACCGGATGAAAGTACGCGTGCTCGGAGACCTGTCAGGGCTTGACGATGATATCCGCACGAGGATCTTAGAACTTGAGGAGGCTTCAAAGAATAACGACGGGCTGAATTTCCAGATTGCGATCAACTATGGAAGCCGGGATGAGATCGTCCGTGCAGTGAGAAGCCTGGCGCAGGACTGCAGGGATGGGAAGCTGGATGTGGATCAGATCAGCGAGGAGATTTTCGCATCTTACCTCGACACAAGAGGAATCCCGGATCCGGATCTTCTGATCCGCACAAGCGGGGAACTCAGACTTTCGAATTATCTGTTGTGGCAGCTTGCCTACACAGAATTTTATTTTACCGATGTCCTTTGGCCGGACTTTACAAAGGAAGAACTTGTGAAGGCGATCGAGCAGTACAACAGCCGGGACAGACGTTTTGGAAATACAGGGGAGGAACGTACAGATGTTTAAGACAAGATTGATCAGCGGGATCGTGCTTGTGA
>JAPFCT010000302.1 GCA_026169575.1 Faecalimonas sp. | reverse complement strand
CTTCTTTTTCGCTATCATTATAAGAAAAATGTGTCGCTTTTACAATACCATCCGGCCTGGGATCTCCCATTGTGTTTTCTTCTCGTTCCCCGCCGCCTTCTTCCAGCCCGATCAGCTCTTCCAGCCTCGCTTTCGGCGCAAAATAAGTAAAAAATACGCTCTTGTTCCATGTTTTCTTTTCAACTTGTTCCATCATACAAATCTCCCTTTTCTCTTTTTTACATTTTCTTTTGTTCTACTGTTTGGAATAACGGCAGGAAAGATCATCCAGCCGGGAAAACAAGAATGTTTTCGTGATTCATCTTCTCTTTTGAAATTCTTCTTGAAATGGTAAGCGGCGAAAAAACCGCTTACCGATATTTCTTATCATAGCACACTTCGCCCAAAAGAGAAAGCCCCTATTTTCTAATCTTTTTCTAAATTTTTTACAAATCAAACAGCGACAGCTGGTTCGTCTCCGGCAGATCCCCGAACATCCCCAAATCTGCCATAAAGTCAATGACCGTCTTGCTAACCTTTGTCCGCTGTCTGAAATCATCTCTGGAGAGATATGGGCCGTCTTCTGCCGCCATCTCTACTGCTTCCGCCGCCTTATCCCCCATTCCTTCGATGCTGGAGAGCGGCGGCATCAACTTGCCGTCGATGATCTGAAATTTTGTCGCCTTCGCCCGGTAAATGTCAAGCGGAAGGAATTCATATCCTCTCGCATACATCTCCTGCACGATCCGCATATCTTTGAGCGTGTCCTGATCCTTTTTACTCAGAGAATCCGAACGGTTCTTGTAGTCCCGGAGATAAAACTCCAGTTTTTCCTTGCCCTGACACATCAGTTCATAGGAAAATGCAGAGGCACGGATACTAAAATATGCCGCATAATATGCCAGCGGATAGTTGACTTTACAGTAGGCAATCCGGTATGCCATCATGACATAGGCCGCCGCATGGGCTTTCGGGAACATATATTTGATCTTCTTACACGACCAGATATACCAGTCAGGAACACCTGCTGCCTTCATCGCTTCTTCCCACTCCGGCTTCAGCCCTTTTCCCTTACGGACACTCTCCATGATCGTAAAGGACAGTTCACTTTCCATCCCGGTATTGATCAGATACGTCATAATATCGTCACGGGTACAGATTGCCGTGGAAATCGTCGCTTTTCCTTCCTGGATCAATGTCTGTGCATTGTTCAGCCACACATCAGTACCGTGGGACAACCCGGAGATACGGATCAGGTCAGACAACGTCTTTGGCTTTGTATCTACAACCATCTGGATAACGAAATCGGTTCCAAACTCCGGGATTCCAAGGCATCCCACCGGACATCCTCCGATATCTGACGGCTTGATCCCGAGAGATCCCGTATCCGCAAAAAGCTGCATCACCCCCGGATCATCCAGAGGAATCTCTGTCGCTTTAAACGGCTTTCCGGTCAGCTGCTCCACAAGTTCCTCCAGCATCTTGATCATCGTCGGATCATCGTGCCCGAGAATATCAAGCTTCAGCAAGTTGTGGTCGATCGAGTGGTAGTCAAAATGTGTCGTGATAATGTCTGTCGTCATATCGTTCGCCGGATGCTGCACCGGTGTGAAAGAATTGATATTCTCCCCGTGAGGCAGTACAATGATCCCTCCCGGATGCTGCCCGGTGCTCCGCCGGATCCCGGTACACCCTTCCACGATTCGCTCGATCTCGCATTTTCGCTTCCGGCTTCCATGCTCCTCGTAATAATTTTTCACAAACCCAAACGCCGTCTTCTCCGCCAGTGTTCCGATCGTCCCGGCACGGTACGTCTGCCCTTCCCCGAAAATGACCTCCGTATACTTATGTGCATTACTCTGGTAATCTCCCGAGAAGTTCAGGTCGATATCCGGCTCTTTATTTCCTTTAAATCCGAGGAATGTCTCAAACGGAATATCAAATCCATCCTTGACAAGCGGCTGTCCGCAGTTCGGACATACTTTATCCGGCATATCCCATCCACATCCTCCGGCAAACGCACGGACTTCCTCCGACTCAAAATCACTGTAATGACAGTTGGTACAGTAATAATGCGGACTGAGCGGGTTTACCTCCGTAATTCCCGCCATTGTCGCCACGAAAGAAGAGCCGACAGAACCTCTGGAGCCTACGAGATACCCATCCTCGTTTGATTTCCACACCAGCTTCTGCGCGATAATGTACATCACGGCGAATCCATTGGAAATGATCGAGTTCAGCTCCCTCTCAAGGCGCTCCACAACAATCTCCGGAAGTTCTTCCCCGTACATACTATGCGCCTTGTCATAGCAGATATTCCGCAGTGTCTGATCCGAATCTTCAATGACCGGAGGACACTTATCGGGCCTCACCGGGGAAATCCGCTCGATGGAATCGGCGATCTTATTTGTATTTGTGATCACGACTTCCTCCGCCTTCTTGGAGCCGAGGTAAGCAAATTCTTCGAGCATCTCTTCCGTTGTCCGCAGATACAGCGGCGGCTGACTATCCGCATCGGAAAATCCCTTTCCGGTCATAATGATCCTCCGGTAAACCTCACTGTCCGGATCCATGAAATGCACATCACAGGTTGCGACAACCGGCTTCTGGAACTTCTCGCCAAGCTGTACGATCCTCCGGTTCATGTCCTTTAAATCTTCCTCGCTCTTAATGTTTCTCTGCTTTTCGCTGGCGATCATAAATGCGTTGTTTCCGATCGGCTGAATTTCCAGATAATCGTAATAATCTACGATCTTTGCGATCGTCTCCTCCGATTTTCCATCCAGAAGCGCCCGGTATAATTCGCCCGCCTCACAGGCGCTTCCGAGGATCAGCCCTTCCCGGTACTTGTTAAATTCGCTTTTCGGGATTCTCGGACGTCTCGCGAAATATTTTAAGTGCGAGAGGGAGACAAGCGTATACAGATTCACTCTTCCCACTTCATTTTTTGCGAGGATGATCGCATGGTAGGTCGGCATTTTCTTGATCGCATCCGGGTTCATATCCCCAAATGCATTGACTTCTTTTAAAGTCGTCATCCCCCGCTCTTTTAACATTTCGATAAATTTCACATAGATTTCCGCCGTCGCCGCCGCATCATCCACGGCACGGTGATGATTTTCCAGAGAAATATTTAATGCTTTCGCCACAATGTTCAGCTTATATTTAGACAAGGTCGGAAGCAGTACGCGGGCAAGTCCCACAGTGTCTACCGAGGTAAATGTCCGGCTTCTTCCAAGTCTTGCACAGTTCTGCTCAATAAATCCCACATCAAATCCTGCATTGTGCGCCACAAGCGCAGATTCACCGACAAAGTCTAGAAATGCCGGAAGCGCCTCCTCGATCTTTGGAGCCTCCAGTACCATGTCATCGGTGATGTGCGTGAGCTGCTGGATCTCAAACGGGATCGGGACCTCCGGATTAACAAAGGTGCTGAACCGGTCCACGATCACTCCGTCCGTAATCTTTACCGCCCCGATCTCTATGATCCGGTCTTCTGCCGCACTGAATCCGGTTGTCTCAATATCAAATACAATAAACGTGTCATCCAGTGTCTGTCCCTGCTCATTCACGGCAATCTCTGTCAGATCATCGACAAGATATGCCTCCACTCCGTAAATGATCTTAAACGGGTCATCCTTATCCAGACGTTCCACATAGTGATTGGCATCCGGGAATGCCTGCACTACGCCGTGGTCCGTGATCGCGATCGCCTGATGTCCCCAGTCATGTGCTCTCGCCACAAGCGCCTGCGCTTCAGATACCCCATCCATGTCACTCATTTTCGTGTGGCAGTGAAGCTCCACACGCTTCTCCGGGCTGGTATCCTTCCGCGTCGTTGTAAAATCACTGATCTTGCGAATACCCACAACCGAACCGATCGTCAGCTCTCCATCGAATTTATCGATCGTCGTCACCCCTTTGATCTTCAAAAAGGCTCCCTTTTTAATCCCTGCCAGAATCTCCGGAAGCTGTTCATTTCGCGTGAACATCTTTACCATGATCGTATCTGTGAAATCTGTGATCGCAAACATGACGATCGTCTTCTCATTTCGGATTTCTCTTGTCTCCAGCTTCAGAATCTTTCCGCGGATCGTGATCTCACCCATCTCTCCGACCACATCGGAAAGCGGGATTGCCTCATCCTCAAAATCTCTTCCATATAGTACATCCGGATTGTCGGAACGCTTCGGCGAACGATAGAATTCCTTTTTCTGAAATTCCCGCTTTGGAAATTCCTTTTTCTTCGGTTCTGCAGACGCTTTCTCCTGCTTCGGAGCACTTCCCTGCTTCTTTGCCCCTTCTGCCTTTTCCTTCTTCTGCGCGATCTTTTCCTCATGAAGGCTTGCATTCTGCTCCAGGATTGCATCTACCTCCTGCTGGATCCGGATTTCTCCATGTTTCTTATTCTTGCTTTCTTTCGGCTCCCGGTACAGTACTTTGATCTTTGTCGGAACCTGACACCGCTCATTAAAAATCCGGTCAATGGTCCCTACTATCGCATCCTTTTTCCCTTCTGCCACAATGGAGTCTGCCATCTCAATGCAAAGAGTCTGCGTGTCTTCAAATGTACAGACCGCATTTTGAAACATATTATACTCTAGCATACTCTGCCGCTGAAGTTCATACAAAATACTGTCCCGGTACTCCCGCATCAGATTTTCCGGAGTGTAAAGTTCCGAGAGCTGATACGTCTCCACCAGTTCAATCTGAATCTGCGTATGACCAAACAGCTGCTCCCGGATCATCTCCTCCATCTTGCAGATGGACTGTTTTGCGATCAGATGCGTACTGCACATATGTACCCGTATAAAATCTCTCAGAGAAGTGGTCGTGACCTTCGTCACCTCCACTTCTCTGAAAAGGTTCTCATACTCTTTATTTACTTTTAATGTCGGAAATACATCAAAAAATAATTTTCCCATGTATCGTCTGCCATCCTTCTATTCATTCCAGTTCAAAAGTTCTTCTCTTAACACGGTTAAAAGCTGATCTTCTTTGACCTTTTTGATAATTTCTCCCTTTTTGATCAGAAGCCCTTCTCCGATTCCTCCGGCGATTCCGATGTCCGCCTCTTTCGCTTCCCCCGGTCCATTTACCACACAGCCCATCACAGCGACCTTGATATCAAGCGGAATATCTGCCACCATATTTTCCACCTGATTAGCCAGCCCGATCAGATCGATCTTCGTTCTTCCGCAAGTCGGACAGGATACAACTTCAATGCCACCCTTGCGAAGTCCCAGTGTCTTTAAGATTAATTTTGCAGACTTGATCTCCTCCAGCGGATCTCCGGTCAGCGACACACGGATCGTATCCCCGATTCCCTGGTACAAAATAATCCCCAGTCCGACCGAAGACTTGATGTTGCCGGACAACACTGTGCCGGACTCTGTGATGCCCACATGCAGCGGATACGGACACTGCTTCGCGATCAGTTCATGTGCTTTGACACACATCAGGACATCTGAGGATTTAATGCTGACAACAAGATTATCATACCCCATCTCCTCGATCAGATGCACCTTATCCATTGCGCTTTCCACGATTCCCTCCGCGGTCACACCGCCATATTTCTCCAGAAGTGGTTTCTCCAGAGATCCGCTGTTGACCCCAACGCGGATCGGAATATTGTGTTCCTTCGCCTTATCGACAACCGCCTGCACCCTGCTTCTGTCACCGATATTTCCCGGATTGATCCGGATCTTATCCGCACCGTTTTCAATGGCAGCGATCGCAAGCCGGTAATCAAAGTGGATATCCGCTACAAGCGGAATGTGAATCTGCTTCTTAATCTCCCGGATGGCCTCTGCCGCCTCCATCGTCGGCACTGCACAGCGGATGATCTGACATCCTGCCGCCTCCAGCGCAAGAATCTGCCGCACAGTCGCTTCCACATCTTCTGTCTTTGTATTTGTCATCGACTGGATGGCAACCGGATTGCCTCCTCCGATCTTTACCGTTCCAATCTGAATCACTTTTGTCTCTTCTCTTGTCATGGTCACTGCTCCTTTCCGTCCCATTTGAAAACCCTCTACGAAAATGCTGCATTCTCTTAGAGGGCATGTTCTTCTGCACTATTTTTTATCAAAAACCAGCTGCTCTCCGTACTCCCGCTCGGTCAGTGTCAGCTGATTGTTCTGCACACTGTAATCGTATGTGGCTGTAATCTCACTCAATGCCGTTTCCAGCATATCGGCAGTATATTTCCCATCAGATTTCTCTTCTGCTTCCTGAAGAGCCTCCTCATCCGCCTTAAATGTCACCGTCTTACTGTCCTTATCCAAAAGATATTCCATACCGATCGTCATCTTCTCGTCCTCGAAAATCTCTTCCCAGTCAACCAGAAGTGTTCCATTTCCCCTGATTGTCAGAACAAGCTGCCGTTCGGTGCTTTTCCATGTTCCTTCCAGCAGATTTCCGGTAAACATCTTAAACAAGAAAAATGCCCCGATCAAAATAATTAGTACACTCGCTATGGAAATGACAATTCTCCATGCCATACTCCTTTTCTCTTCGTTGCTCTTTGCAATAAACATACTACCCCTCCTTCCTGCAAGTCATTGAAGCATCTTACCAACCTATGTACAAACCCTACTTACTACACATATGATGGACAGATACACTTCTCGCCCGTGCTGTAAGTAAATTATAAGTTGTTTCAGAAAGAGTGTCAACGGATAATGCGAAAGCCTTTTATTTCCGCTTCATACTTCTGATCTTTTCTTTCTCTTCTTTCCCCACCCGCAGTGATTCTGTGATTTTCTGCAATGCTTTATTGTAAGTAAAATCATCCAGCTTATTGTTCCTGAGATACTGCATCGTCCGTTCCGGATACTGCACATAATAAATGGACACCGCCCATGCCACTGCCATTTTCACATAGTAATCTTCCAGTGTGATCTCATCAAAACAGGAACATGCTTCTTGCAGATAGATTTCCTCCCGAAAATGATCCAGCGTCATGACCACGCCGAATCTGACTGTGTAAGCCTGATCCGACTGCATGCACTGCTTTACAAAGGTCCACATCTCTTTCTTATCGTTTTTTGCAGGCTTCAAAGTGCTGCAAAAGCTGTCACAGACCGACCAGTTATCAATTTGTGGAAGAAAACGGCAAATCTGGCTGTGCCGCTCTTCCCACTCCATCTTCGCATATCCGATCACAAGTCCCCGGACCATCGTCTCCTCGAATGTCCGCTCCACTTCCGACCCTTCTTCCAGGTAAGCCCTCCAGTCTCCCTTTGCGATCTCTTTTGCAAGTTTCCTGAGATTCGGAAGTCTTACGCCGCGAATCCTCTCTGCTTTTACATTTGGGATCAGCCGGGCAGAAAACTGCTGATAGGAAGGTTCTGATAATTCCTCGATTCTTTTTCTGACTTCTTCAACTGTCATCTGCTTTTCCTCCTACACTTTTTCATTCCCTTTTTCCAGCGCTGCCAGAAGTGCAAGGAACCGCTCGCCGTATTTCTCATATTTCTTTTCTCCGACCCCGGTCACCTGAAGCATTTCTTCTTTTGTCTTCGGACGAAGGATACACATATGTGCCAGCGTTTTATCAGAAAATACAATATAAGGAGGAACCCGCTCTTCTTTTGCGATCGTAAGTCGCAGTTCCCGGAGCCGTGCGAACAGTGACGGATCTGCTTCGCCTGCAACTTCGGAGGACTTGCGCACCTTTTTCTCTTTCTTTTCTACCTTGCGCTCTTTTGCCGCTTTCATAAAAACTTGTTCATTTTCTTCCAAAAGCTGTCTGGATCTTTCCG
>JAPFCT010000074.1 GCA_026169575.1 Faecalimonas sp. | reverse complement strand
GATGGAAGATATGGATTATGAACGGAAAGAGAACCGGCTGGACCAGGGGGTTGTTTATGTCAGACCACCGGGAGTGAAGGTGATACTTTATGAGGAGTTTCCGGTAGAAAATAAAGTCATCAAACGGTTTTTCTGTGATCCGGTAAAAGAGTTCTGTAAGATGGAACATCACAAATATGTCCATATTTTTTCGGAAGAGGAAGAGTATATTTACCGCACCGGGAAAATGGTGGAGTTATATGTCAGAGGTATTCTGAAGGTCAGACCGATACTGGATTTCTGGCTGTTTCAACAGAAGAAATGTAATTGTGAGCAGTTCCAGTGGAAGATCATAAAAGACCTCGTCAAAAAAGCAAAGCTGGATGAGTTTTTGGTGCAGATACATATACTGGCTTCTCTGTGGTTTGGGGAAGCTGGAAAATTTGACTGCCGGACAGCGCTGGAGCTGGAGGAATATATTTTAGAAAATGGAAAAGAGAACAGAGGACTGGATAACCTCATTTTACCGGGGGAACGGATACGTCTTGACTTTTACAGGCGCAACCGGGAGGAGGAATGGGGACACCGCAAGCGGGAGTGGCTTTTTCCTCCAAGAGAAGAGATGCAGAAGCTTTATCCGGTGCTGGTAAAATTTCCATTTCTCATCATATTTTTATGGGGCGGCAGGATAGTGAAAATTGCTGCAAAGCTCTGTCAGAATTACTGGAAACGGTTCAAGGTTCATGCACAGAGTAAGGCAATTCAGATAAAGTCCCGGATCCGGGAAATATTTCACAGGAAAACCGGAGCATTTCCAGAAGAGGAGGAATTACTGGTTCAGTATCCGGAAGAGAAAGAAGAAACCGGTTTTGGGGAAGAAAATACGAATGAGTAGGAAGGTAGTAGAATTATGAAAAAAATGACTATAGGGAAAAAGTTAGTTTTGGGTTTCGGGGTGACGATTCTCTCGTCAGTGATCATGGTGATACTGGCGATTGCATCGACAGATAAAGTAGGAGGTTTGTCACATCAGCTGTATACGGGACCATTTGTAGAGGCGACAGAGGCGGCAAGTTTTTCAAGGGATGTCTATGAGATCGAGTCTCATTTATACAGTGCGCTGGCAGCAGAGGATTTGTCAGCATACAAAAGTAAGATTCAGGAAGTAGCAGAGCGGGCAGGAAAGAATCTTGAAAATATTGAAAATGCTTCCGGAGGCAAGGTAAAGACACTGGCAGATCTGGAGCGGATCAGCGATGAAGTCGGAGCGGCGAGAGTTGAGATTATGGCGCTGATGGAGGAAGGAAAGTGGCAGGAAGCAGAAAAAGAACTGCAGGGACCATTTTCAGAACTGAGCACAGAGTGTGGAGAAGCGGCAGAGGCAGTCTATAACGAAACTTATGAGTTTGCGAAACAGACGGATGCAGAGGCAGAAAGAGTAAAGCAGGGAGTTGTATGGCTTCAGCTTGGAGTATTTGCGGTAATGTTTGTACTCGTGGTGGTAGTTGTGTCAAGATTAATCCGTGCGATCACAACTCCGGTAAAAGAACTGGAAAGCGTGGCAAAGAGAATTTCAGAAGGATATATTGAGAATGAAATTGCACATACGGGAAATGATGAACTGGGCGTACTGGCAGACAGTTTCCGTGCGACTTGCGAAGGGCTTCATGTAGTAGTGTCAGACCTTACTTATCTGCTGGATGAGATGGCGAAAGGAAACTTTAACATTCGCACAAAAGCGGAGGAGGCATACAAAGGTGATTTTGAGCCGCTGCTTGCATCAATCCGTACGATGAACCGGAATCTGAGCGATACGCTGACACAGATTAATGAGGCGGCAGACCAGGTGGCGAGCGGATCGGAGCAGGTATCCTCCGGAGCACAGGCATTGTCCCAGGGAGCAACAGAGCAGGCAAGTTCTGTAGAAGAGCTTGCGGCAACAATTAATGAGATATCAGACCAGGTGCAGCTCAGTGCACAGCATGCAAAAGACGCAAGCGGTCAGGTGACTTCCGCAGGGGAAGAATTATCTGCTTCTAATCAGAGTATGGGTGAGATGGTACATGCAATGGAAGAGATCAGCCAGAAGTCAAATGAGATTGGAAAAATCATTAAGACGATCGAGGATATTGCTTTCCAGACCAATATTCTGGCATTAAATGCAGCGGTCGAGGCTGCCCGCGCAGGCGAGGCCGGAAAAGGATTTGCAGTTGTTGCAGATGAAGTACGTAATCTGGCATCCAAAAGTGCTGAGGCGGCAAAGAATACAACACTGCTGATCGAAGGATCCATTCAGGCGGTAGAAGAAGGAACAAAAATTGCGAACCGGACGGCGTCAGCGCTCGCGGCAACGGTGGAGAGCGCTGAGCAGGCAGTACAGACGGTGGAGAAGATCAGTCTTGCGGCAGAGCAGCAGGCAGAGTCCATCTCAGAAGTGACACAGGGGGTTGACCAGATTTCCAGCGTTGTCCAGACCAATTCCGCTACCGCAGAGGAGAGTGCGGCAGCAAGTCAGGAACTGTCCGGGCAGTCACAATTGCTGAAAGGCCTTGTAAGCCGGTTCCGCCTGCGCGATGCAGAAATGCAGGGAGCAGTTTACCAGCCGGAGCAGACAGTTTCACAGCCGGCGCCTGCATACAGTGAACATGCAGATTACACCGATACTTCATTTTATGACAACAGCAAATATTAATGCGTGAAGCGCAAAACAGAGGAGAAAATATGTTAAAAAATTTAAAAATCAAAAGTAAACTGTTACTTAGTTTTGGGATTGTAGTTGTACTGACGATTCTCATCTCTATTTTTTCAGTTTTATCGTTGTCAGATACCAATAAAGATCTTGAAAAATTTATGGCAGGATCCGTTGCAGTGGACGATCTTGTGAAAGATAACCGTCTGTATACGAATATTGCGGCAAGATATCTGCGGGATATGGTGATCAGTGATGAAGAGTATGCAGAGAAAAAAGAGATTGTAGAACAGACGACCCAGAAGATTAAAAATGATATTGAGGAAATTCAGAAACTGAATGTGCTTGAGCCGGCTCTGGTTGAGGAATACAAAGAGGTGGTGGAAGAATGGCTTGCAATCGGGGATAAAGTGATTGCAGAACTGGAAGATGGGGACCGGAAAGCGGCAGAGCAGACGATCCTGCATGAATGTACCCCGGCATTAAATAAAGTGGAAGATACGGTCCGGCCTTTAAATGAAGAGACGGATGCCATTCGTAACTCAACGATGAAGGAGAGTGTTGCAACAACAAACCGGGCAGTGATCTTTGTATTTTCAATGTCGGTGATTTCTGTTCTGGCAGCGGTGCTGATTGGAATCAGTGTGACAAAAGATATTGTAAAACCGGTAGCCCTTATTGAGGCGGCGATGAAAGGAATTTCGCAGGGTGAGATGTCCCAGAATCTGGATTATGAGGCAAAAGATGAGATCGGAATGCTCATGGAGAGCGTGAGGGATACTTGTGAAGGTCTGGGAAAAGTTGTCGGCGATCTTACAAGGCTGATGGATGAGATGGCGGCAGGTAATTTTAATGTGCATGCAGAACATGAAGTATACAAAGGAGACTTCCAGCCGATTCTTGCATCAATCCGGAAAATGAATCATAATCTGAGCGATACACTCAGACAGATCAATGAAGCGTCTGAGCAGGTGGCAAGCGGCGCAGACCAGGTTTCCAGCGGAGCACAGGCGCTTTCCCAGGGAGCGACGGAGCAGGCAAGTTCTATCCAGCAGCTTGCAGCCGCAATCAATGAGATTTCAGGAAGAGTAAAGGATACTGCTGAGAACGCAAGGGAAGCAAGCCTTAAAGTTGAGCAGGCACAGTCAGAACTTGAAGTTTCTAATGACCAGATGCGTGGAATGATCGAGGCGATGGGAGAAATCAGTCAGAAATCAGGCGATATCGGAAAGATTATTAAGACGATTGAAGATATTGCTTTCCAGACAAATATTCTTGCCCTGAATGCAGCAGTGGAGGCAGCGAGAGCCGGTACGGCAGGAAAGGGATTTGCAGTTGTCGCAGATGAGGTAAGAAATCTTGCATCCAAGAGTGCGGAGGCAGCAAGCAACACAACAATGCTGATTGAAGGAACAATTACCGCGGTGGAGAATGGTACGAAGATTGCAGACCAGACGGCAGAGGCGCTTCTGACAACTGTGGAGACAACGAAGAGCGCTGTGGAATACGTGGATAAAATTTCAGAGGCGGCCAGACAGCAGTCCGAAGAGATTTCCCAGGTGACGCAGGGAGTTGACCAGATTTCCAGCGTTGTCCAGACGAATTCTGCAACGGCAGAGGAGAGTGCAGCGGCAAGTGAAGAACTTTCCGGACAGTCACAGTTATTAAAGGATCTTGTATCGCGCTTTAAACTGAGGGATTTTTAGGAAACACAGAGAAATAGTAATGAAGGCAGAAAATTGAGAGCAAGAGGAGAAGGATTATGAAATATTGTCATCAGTGCGGGGCACAGCTGGAAGATGAGATGAAGTTCTGTGTGTACTGTGGAGCGACTGTGGAAGAACAGCAGAATACGTGGCAGGGAGAGAATCCGTGGAGCAACTATCATGCGGCACAGCCAAATGGAGGTGCACAGAATGCAGGTTACAGCAGCAATAACGAAGCGGGGCAGGTTCCGGGATTTTATAATGGAGGAAGCGGCGGAATTGAGCAACGTAATATTGCGCTGAGTATTGTTCTTCTGATCGTTACTTGCGGACTTTATGGGATTTACTGGATGATTAAGATAAATGATGAAGTGAACCAGCTTGCAGGGGAGCCGCAGGCAACTTCAGGAGCAGTAGTATTTCTGCTCAGTCTTGTGACATGCGGAATTTATTCATTTTACTGGTTATATAAAATGGGTGAACGGTGTGACCGGATTAAAGGGGTAAACGGAAGCTCAGGAATTCTTTATCTGGTAATTGGTATTTTAGGTCTGTCGGTTGTTGACTACTGTCTGATCCAGGACACGATCAATAAAGCGGTACAATATTAAGACAGATTTTCAGGAACAGAGATATGAAAAAGAAGAGGGCAGGAAAGATAGCAGCTATTTTGGGAGCCGGGGCAGGATATCTGCTCTGGCTTAGAAGAACCGGAATCGGGATTCCCTGCATGTTCCATAAAATAACAGGGTGGTTATGTCCAGGGTGTGGGATAACTACCCTGATTTTGTGTCTTTCGAAGGCTGATATCAGAGGAGCATTTCAGGCAAATCCGTTTTTGTTTGTGACAGGTCCGTTCCTTCTGACAGGAATTCTGGCAGAATGGTATTGCAGTGAAAAGGAAAAGAAGAGACCACGGTGGATGAGCAGGATCTGGAATATTTATATAGTTGCATTATGTATATTTGGAGTAATACGAAACTGGTAAAAAATAGAAAAATTTTTGAAAATACTTTAACTAATACAGAAAATTTGCTATAATGCTTTATAAGTTAAATCATAAGCGTTTATCTTGTGTGAATCTGGTCAGAAAAAACCGGAGGGGGGTCGGAAAACCTCTTGCTTCCTCTTTGCATTTGTAATATAGAACAGGAAGAGAGCATACAGGGCAGAGAAGGGATCAAATGAATATTTGCCGGAAAATTCAGATAAGGTGTGATTATGAGTTTATCAAGACAGATGAGGAGACTGATGAAAATTTTCAGAAGAGCATCTGTGTGACAAAATGAAAGAAGAGGAAAATACAAATGAAAGTAAAGAACAAAAAAGTAAGGTTCGGGCTTTTGGCAAAGCTGCTCCTCGGTCTTGTGCTGCCAATGATTCTTATTATGATTTTTGTTGGAAACCGGATCATCGGTCAGGTGAAGACAATCGTGACAGAACTGGACACAAATTATCTGACAGCAGAAGCGGAACGGGCAGGAGAGCAGGTAAATGCTTATTTTCAGAGATACATAGGGATTGCAGAGATGGCAGCAAAGGAAGAAACTGTTGTAGAGGGAGTTTCCAGATGGGATGAGACGTTTAATCATTCTGACAATCAGAAACAGCTGATGAAGAAATTAAAAGAGATCGTTGCTTCTGATGAAATTGTTGTCTATGCCTGGCTGTGCGACCTGGAAACAAAGGACTTTCTGCAGTCAGATGATACATATGAGACGAAGGAAACTTTTGATGTGACTTCAAGAAAATGGTATCAGCCGGTTGTAGACTCCAAGCAGTCAGCTGTAACAGGAGTCTATGAAAACGTATCTACAAAAGAGAAAATCGTTACAGTAGCCGCTCCCGTATTTGTGGACGGAGAGATGAAAGGGATCTTAGGTGTAGACGTACTGATCGATACGGTTATTTCAAAGCTTTCCGATATGAAAATCGGAGAAGGCGGATGCATTCTGGCATTTGATATTGACAATAATATCATCTATCATCCAGAAGACGGGATGATCATGAAAAATGTAGAAGAAGCAGGTTTTTCCGATAATATTACAGAAGCAGTTATTGAAAATAAATCGATCAATGGAGTGGATTATGAACAGAACGGACAGAAATTTGTCGGTTCCGGAACTTATCTGGAAAAAGAGGGCTATTATATTTTAGGAAATCTTCCAGAAGAGGAATACCAGAGCTACATCAAAGAGACGGTCAAATGTGTGATCTGGTGGTTTATGATCGCGATAGCAATTCTGACAGCTGTTATTATTGGATTCAGTATGAAAATTACTGGTTCAGTGAAAAAATTGTCCAAAACTGCATACAAAATTGCAGGCGGCGATCTGGAAGTGAAAGCAGAGGTAAAAAGCAGTGATGAGATTGGTCTGCTGGCAGAAGATATCAATGCGATCACAGACCGGCTCAAAGAATACATTCTGTATATCAATGAGATTACAGAAGCTTTGGGAGAGATTGGAAAAGGAAACTTTGTCTTTACACTGAAGCAGGACTACAAAGGCGAGTTTGCCCAGATTAAGCAGGCGTTGTTAGAGGTACGGGATACGATTTCCGAGACACTTCGTTCCGTTGTGGTAGCAGCGGATGAAGTTGCAAGCGGAGCTGACCAGGTATCTATGGGAGCACAGTCCCAGGCGCAGGGAGCAACGGAGCAGGCGTCAAGCGTGCAGGAACTTGCGGCAACGCTGGATGATATTTCACAGCAGATTGATGAGAATACAGAAACGATTCTCCGTACCGGACAGCAGATTGAGTTTGTCTCAGGTGCAGTCGCAGAAGGAGAAGAGCGGATGCAGACAATGCTGAAAGCGATGGATGATATTTCGGAAAATTCTATGAAAGTAGAGAAGATCATCAAGAGCATT
This sequence comes from Faecalimonas sp., assembly GCA_026169575.1. The sequence goes on along the minus strand of JAPFCT010000074.1, from coordinate 5,875 downwards.
GAAGATATTGCGTTCCAGACAAATATTCTGGCGCTGAATGCGGCTGTGGAGGCAGCAAGGGCAGGGGAAGCAGGAAAAGGCTTTGCTGTTGTTGCAGATGAAGTAAGAAATCTTGCAGGAAAGACTGCAGAGGCATCCAAGACCACCGCAGAGTTGATTGAAAAGGCGCTGGAGGCAGTGGAAAACGGTAAGGTTATCGCAGATAAAACGGCAGAATCATTTGAGCAGGTTTACGAGAAAGTAGGAGATATTTCACAGGAAGCGAAAGTAATTGTGGAGAATTCCAAGCAGCAGGATGAGACGCTCAGACAGACGACGCTCGGTGTAGATCAGATTTCCAGCGTTGTGCAGACGAGTTCTGCGACAGCAGAAGAGAGTGCAGCGGCAAGTGAAGAATTGTCCGGGCAGGCTCAGATGCTTCAGGAATTGGTTGCAAGATTCCATCTTCCAGAGGAATAGCAGTAATAAGAAAGGCTGTGGCTATGGAATGCCATGGTCTTTCTTTATAGGTGACAAGTGTATGTGACAGAGATAAATTTAGAGTGGAACCGAAGAAAGCAGGGAACGAATACGAAAGGATGAGGTGTTATGTGGAAAGCCCCACAGTTGATTGTAATGTTGACGCATAATGACTGTACAGTGGAAAATGCGTCTGAGATTTTTGAACAATGCAGGGATTCCAGAGCAGAATTATGGGGACTGAAGGAGAAAATGTTGCCACTGGAAGAGATGAAACGTTTATGTGCATATATGAAAGCATGTGGCAAAACAGTCTTTCTTGAAGTGGTAGAATACACAGAAAAAGAATGTATGGAAGGCGCCAGAATGGCTGTGGAGTGTGGATGCGATATTTTGCTTGGAACAAAATTTTTTGATTCTGTAAATGATTACTGTAAAGAGCATAACATGAAATATATGCCTTTTGTAGGAGAAGTAACCGGGAGACCGTCAGTGCTGAGGGGGACGGAAGAAGAGATCATCGCAGAAGCGAAAAAATATTTGGAAAAGGGTGTGTATGGATTTGATCTGCTCGGGTACCGGTACACAGGAGATGCAGCAGCTTTGAACCGGATGTTTGTGGAGAACATTCATGTGCCGGTCTGCATTGCAGGCAGCATCAACAGTTATGAGAGACTGGATGAGATAAAAGAGGCAGATCCGTGGGCATTTACGATTGGAAGTGCATTTTTTGAAAATCGGTTTGAGGGAACTTTCGCAGAACAGATTGACAAAGTATGTGATTATATGAAATGGCAGGTAAAGTAAACTCAAAGTGAAGCGGCGGGAACTGATGAAATAGCCCGGAGAGAATGTGAGTGATGGGAAAGAAACGTTCTCCCCGGATTTTTGTATGAGAATATTGTGAGTGAAAAGACTGACAACAGAAAAGGAAAGTTATCCGCGTATCAGCTCAGAAGGAATCAGCGAATAGTCAAACATCACTTCAGAATGATTATCCAGTATCAGTTCTTTTCTGAGAACTTCATGCGTTTTTGTAAGGATGACTTCCCGGTAGATTTTAGAATTACGGTAATATTTGTCACCACTTTTTGCAAAATGATGGTCTTCTTCTACAAGGCGGTACTGCCATGGATATGCATGCTCGCTTCTGAGCTCTGCGAAAAGTTTTCCATCCTCACACCATGCGAGGATCTGAACATTCTGGTCGGTCGTGTTTTTGAAACGGTAATCAATGTAATTATAGCAGACAGATGTGCCGGAACTGAAGGGGATGCGTTTCCCTTCATCCGGGGCAAGTGCATCGGAATGCTGATGGAATTCCGTTACTTCTAACGGACTGTGGAGAACTAACAGATGGAGCGTGTTGCCGAGATTGCAGAGTCCGCCTCCGATCCCCGACAGGATTTTATCACCGCTGATCACACGACCGTCCTGATATCCTTTTTTCTTCGTTGTCTTCCCGATGAGCTTCCAGAAAGAGAACGTTTCGCCGGGATGGATGATGATGCCGTTTATCTTGCTGCAGGCCAGTTTGATGTTGGTGGCTTTTCCTTCCTGGAGTGAGAGATCGATCCCTTTTCCACGCTTGATCAGATTGGAACTGTGACTGGATACGACATTTGGCAGTTTTTCAGCTTGTATCGTTTGTGAAAATGTTTCTTTTTCGGATAAATTTTTCAGATGACGTTTGATAATTTCTTTTTGCTGTGCGATCGCGTAGCAGGTAGGATTGATCTCGCAAAAAAGTTTATCTCTTTTCCATAACATAGTTTAAAGAACCTCCCTTTTTTCAATGCCTCCGATTCTGTTCTGGCAGGAACGGCGGAAACGGTAGCAGGTCAGAATGATGCGTTCCAGACGCCTCCGGATTCCGAGTTTTGTCTCTGTATCATATCCGATAAATTTTATGAGGATATTATCGATCCCGGATCTGTTTGCACCGAGAATGTCTGTGAAAATCTGATCCCCCACAAAGACAATCTCCTCTTTTTTCAGCTGCATTTTCCGGACCGCTTTCAGGTAGTTGTCAGTCTTTGGCTTTTCGGCATCACAGATATAGAGGGAATCTATATTTTTGAGAAAACGGCGGATGCGCGGTTCGTCATTGTTCGATAACAGTAATGTCTGAAAGCCGAGGCTGTGGAGAACGGTAAAGAACTCATCCACCTCGGGAGTGGAGTCTGCTCCGTGTGGAACAAGCGTATTGTCGATGTCAAATACGATTCCGCGATATCCTTTCTGATATAATTTTTCGTAGTCAATCGAGAAGACACTTTCTACATATTCATGGGGATAAAATAGCTTAAACATATCATTCACCTGCCTTTTTGTATTCAGTATACCGTGAAACCGGGGAGATGTAAACGAAAAATGTCGAATCCAATGACCAGAGGGAGGAGAATAGGATTGACGGAATCTCCTGAAAGTGTTAAGATGAAGCAGTTTCAAATTTCGCATAGGAGGAAAAGACGATGAAAGATAAAAAGAACAAAAAACTGTGGATTGCTCTCGCAGCGTTTGTAGTTGTGATCGCATTGCTGGCAGGCGCTTACCTGATGCTGAAACCGAAGGCGCAGGAAGGAAGCAAGTCGGTGACGCTCACAGTTGTAAATAAAGATGGAGAAAAGAAAGAGTATCAGATTAAGACAGATGCCGAATATCTTCAGGAAGCGATGGATGACGCGAAGGAAGAAGGGCTTACATACTCAGGAGAAGACAGCGAGTATGGTCTGATGGTAGATACGGTAAATGGCGAGAAAGCCGTATTTGAAGAAGACGGGGCTTACTGGGGATTTTCCGTGAACGGTGAGTACTGCAATTACGGGATCTCAGAGCAGCCGGTAGCAGACGGCGATGCATTTGAGATCGCATATACAGTAGGAGAATAGGAATGAAAACAAGAGAGCTTGTTGGAAATGCGTTTCTTGCGGCGATCCTGGTTATAGTCCAGGTCGCCTTTTCTTTCCTGCCGAATATCGAGTTTGTGTCACTTCTGATCATGCTCTATACGCTTGTATTTGAGAAGCGCACCGTCGTGATCATCTATCTGTTTGCACTTCTGGAGGGGATCCTTTACGGATTCGGAGTATGGTGGATCATGTATCTGTATGTGTGGACAATTTTGTATTTGCTGGTAAGGATCTTCAGAAAGAACAACAGTCTTCTTTTGTGGGCAGTTCTCAGTGGATTTTTTGGGCTGGCATTCGGAATGCTGTGTGCCGTTCCATACGCGGTGACCGGAGGGATCGGAGCGGGGGTTGCATGGTGGGTCAGCGGGATCCCGTTTGACATTCTGCACGGAATCGGTAATTTTATCACGGTCCTTATTTTTTTCAGACCACTTCAGTATATCCTGCGGAAAATCAGGTAAAAAAACTTGACAAATCCGCAGGATGCATGGTAAGCTATACTGGCGAATGGAAGTAGGTCTTTTTTTTATGCCTAAATTTGGGTAGTCTCGCAAACTACCATGTAACACAGAATTCAATTTTAAAAAAAGCGAGGTGGAAGTTGTGCGCACAAGAATCACATTGGAATGTACAGAATGTAAACAACGTAATTACAACATGACAAAGGATAAGAAATCTCATCCGGAACGCATGGAAACAAAAAAATACTGTAAGTTCTGCAAATCACACACATTACACAAAGAAACGAAATAGTCGTTGAAAGGAAGTGAATGTTATGGGCGAAAAAACTAAGGATAAAAAAAATCCCGAGAAAAAAGCTCGCAAGACAAGCTGGTTTCAAGGCTTGAAAGCTGAGTTTAAGAAAGTTATTTGGCCAGACAAGAAAACACTTGCGAAACAAACGGCAGCAGTCGTTTCAGTGTCCGTTTTTTTAGGGGCATTGATTTCGATTATCGATGTTATCGTAAAATACGGTATTGATTTATTGGTGAAATAGGAACGGATATGTGAACTGTTAGCAATAATGAAAGGTGATTTTATGTCAGAGGCAAAATGGTATGTAGTTCATACTTATTCCGGGTATGAAAACAAGGTGAAAGCCAACATTGATAAGACAATCGAGAACAGACATCTGGAAGACCAGATCCTCGAAGTACGTGTTCCGATGCAGGAAGTGATCGAGCTGAAGAACGGTGCTGAGAGAGCGGTTCAGAAGAAGATGTTCCCTGGATATGTTATGATCCATATGATCATGAACGATGATACCTGGTATGTCGTAAGAAATACGAGGGGTGTGACAGGATTTGTAGGGCCGGGATCAAAGCCGGTTCCGCTCACAGAAGAGGAAATGCTGCCACTTGGAATCCAGAGTGAAAGCATTGTCGTTGATTTTGAGGAAGGCGATACGATCACTGTTGTTGCCGGAGCGTGGGAAGGAACAGTCGGAGCAGTTCAGACAGTAAACCCAGCAAAACAGAGTTTGACAATCAATGTTGAATTGTTTGGTCGTGAAACACCAGTTGAATTAAGTTTCACAGAAGTTAAAAAGATGTAACAATAAGATATGGTCTTTGGAACGGAACAAAGACTATCACTTAACAAATCGAGTGGGAGGGAAATCCCCGCGAATACCACAAGGAGGTACTGAAAAATGGCAAAAAAAGTTCAAGGTTATATTAAATTACAGATTCCAGCAGGAAAGGCAACACCAGCACCACCGGTTGGTCCGGCTCTTGGTCAGCACGGTGTAAACATCGTTGAATTTACAAAACAGTTCAACGCAAGAACAGCAGATCAGGGAGATCTTATCATTCCTGTTGTGATCACAGTTTACAATGACAGAAGCTTCAGCTTCGTAACAAAGACACCACCGGCAGCAGTATTGATCAAAAAAGCATGTAACATCAAATCTGGTTCAGGTGTACCGAACAAGAACAAAGTTGCTACAATTACTCAGGAACAGTTAAGACAGATCGCTGAGACAAAAATGCCAGACTTAAACGCTGCAACAATCGAAGCTGCTATGAGCATGGTAGCAGGAACTTGCAGAAGTATGGGTGTTAAAGTAGAAGAATAAGAAATTGTAAACAGTTAATGTGGGAGGGCTAGCTCCCGATACTACCACTAGGAGGTTATTTAATATGAAAAGAGGAAAAAAATACATTGAGGCTGCTAAGTTGATCGAGAGAGGAAACCTTTACGACAAAGAAGAAGCAGTAGCATTAGTTAAAAAATCTGCAGTAGCAAAATTCGATGAGACAATCGAAGCACACATCAGAACTGGATGTGACGGACGTCACGCTGACCAGCAGATCCGTGGTGCGGTTGTATTACCACACGGAACAGGTAAAAAAGTTCGTATCTTAGTATTTGCAAAAGACGCAAAAGCAGAAGAAGCAAAAGCAGCTGGAGCAGATTACGTTGGAGCAGAGGATTTAATCCCGAGAATCCAGAACGAAGGATGGTTTGATTTCGACGTTGTAGTTGCTACACCAGACATGATG
>JAPFCT010000149.1 GCA_026169575.1 Faecalimonas sp. | reverse complement strand
TAAAAGCATATAAAACAAAAAAGAAAATTCCATTGAATGTGGGAATCCTTATTTTTGGGATTATTTTCTTTTATCTGATCGTCACGATCATCCTTTATCTGACATCGCCCCATGTCACTTCTTATGAAGTCAGGGAAGGAAGTATTTTAAATGACTACGAGTACACCGGGATGGCGATCCGGGAAGAGATGGTCGTAGAATCCGAAGGAGACGGTTACATTAATTATTATACATCCGAGGGAAGTAAAGTGTCCGCGGCATCAAACGTATATACGCTGAGCAATGATAAGATGGAACATACAGATCCGGCAGGAGACACCGCCGGGGTACAGCTCTCAGATGGCGATATCAATCAGATCGTATTAAAGACACAGAAATTTAATGAGACTTTTCAGGATGATCAGTTCCAGAATACATATAATCTGCGAACGAACATAGACAGTGTAATGCTTGGAATACAAAATCAGAACCGGATCAATGAACTGGACTCCATCATTGCTTCCGGAAATTCAGCCGGCTTAAGGCTCTGCGCATCTCCGAGAGACGGCATTATTGTCTATTCTGTCGATGGTCTGGAGGGGATCACAAAGGATACGCTTACGCCGGAAGTTTTAAATAAAACAGATTATCAGCGGACAGATCTTTTAAACAATGATAAAATTACTGCGGGATCTCCGGCATATAAACTTGTAACAAATGAGAACTGGTCGGTTGCTATTGAGATAGACAAAAATTTTTCAGATCATCTTTCTGAACTGGAGTTTGTGAAAGTACATTTTCTGAAAGATGATGAATATCTGTGGGCTGATGTCAGTGTGGTAAGTAAAGATAACCATTACTATGGTATTCTTTCTTTTGACAATTCTATGGTACGTTATGTGACAGAACGGTATCTTGACCTTGAATTGATTTTAGATGATGAGACAGGACTTAAAATTCCTAAGACATCTAAAGTAGAAAAAGAATTTTTTATGGTACCAGAGGAATATGTAACAATTGGCGGAAACAGTAAGGATACTGGTGTGATGCGTAAAAAGAGGGATGGTTCTCCGGAATTTGTAAAAGCATCTGTTTATGCAGAAAAAGAGGGGAAAAATTATATTGCCTCAGAGGAATTGAAAAAAGGAGATATACTGCTGTGCGAAGAGAGTAATGATACAATGACTTTGAATGAAAAAGGAACACTGGAAGGCGTCTATAACATCAATCGTGGATATGCCGTGTTCCGGCAGATTAACATTCTTGCAGAAAATGAAGAATACTATATTGTAGAGGAGAACACCCCATATGGTCTGACAAATTATGACCGTATTTCTTTAAATGGAAAGGGAATAAAAGAAGACGAAGTTGTATTC
>JAPFCT010000029.1 GCA_026169575.1 Faecalimonas sp. | reverse complement strand
TTGTGGGGAAATGAAATTTACTCCTTTTCGTTGTAAATCCCGTTTCTGTCCTACTTGTGGTAACATGTACAATCTGAGACGTTCTTTCTCCATGTCCTGCAAACTAATTTCTTGTGTACATCGGCATTGTGTTTTCACTATTCCTGAAGAACTTCGCACTTATTTTCTCAAAGACCGTTCGCTTTTAACCTGTCTCTTTCATTCTGTCAGAGATGTCGTTCTCCGTATGTTTTCCAAAATGAATAAAACTGAAAATTTTACTCCTGGTCTTATTTGTGTTTTACATACCTTCGGCAGAGATTTAAAGTGGAATCCCCACATCCACGCTCTCATCTCTGAAGGCGGTGCAGGTAATTTTACTGTTTGGAGACCTGTAAAACATTTTGACTACACTTTTCTACGAAATGCTTTTCGCAAAGTCCTTCTTGAACGTCTTACGAATAAAATCGGTAAATCGTTCCGAAAAGTTAAAAATGAAATGTACACCAAACACGCAAACGGATTTTACGTCCGTGCAAAGCCTAATCTTTGTACACCGGATATCACAATCAAATACATTAGTCGTTATCTTGGACGCCCTACTATTGCAACTTCTCGCATTGATAAATACGATGGTGAATTTGTGACATTTCATTATACTCGTCATGAAGATAATAAAACCATTACCGAATGTATTCCTGCCTTGGATTTCATCAAAAGATTAATTGTACATATCCCTGAAAAGCATTTTAAAATGTTACGCTACTATGGCATCTATGCCAAGCATCACAAGCAGGAAAAGAAACTGCATAAATGTATCTCTTCTGAAAAGAAACGATATCTTCGTACGCTTCTTAATTGGAGACATTCCATTCTTCTTTCTTTTGGATATGATCCTCTTAAATGTCCAAAGTGTGGCACTTCTATGTTGGTGTTGGAAGTTTACCACAAAAAAACTGCACTATTTGAACGATTCCGAAAAGTCATGGGATATGGATAAGTCCATAAGTACATGTGCATTCTCAATCGTCAAATAGTGCAACCACACAAAAAAAACAAAAAACTTCATAATCAAAGTCATCGCGAATCTCCAACTTTCGCTCTTTTGTTATGCCCTTTTTTATTTCTCATACAT
>JAPFCT010000038.1 GCA_026169575.1 Faecalimonas sp. | reverse complement strand
TTCCCGACAATGAAGTCACAGGGCGCTGCTAAGAACGAAGCAAACAATGCTGCACAGAAAGCGCCGGCAGCAAAAGTTGCCGAGGCGGCTGTACCGTCTGTGGAGACTTCCGCAAAAGTAGAGATTGATTTCTCTAATGTAGAAGTAGAGCCATTATTTGAAGATATGGTAGATTTTGACACCTTCAGCAAGTCAGATTTCCGTGCTGTAAAAGTAAAAGAATGTGAAGCAGTTCCAAAATCTAAGAAGCTTCTGAAGTTCGTATTAGACGATGGAAGCGGGGAAGACCGCGTGATCTTAAGCGGAATCCATGATTACTATGAGCCAGAAGAACTTGTAGGCAAGACACTGATCGCGATCGTGAACCTGCCTCCGAGAAAGATGATGGGAATTGATTCCTGCGGTATGATCATTTCTGCTACGCACCTTGTAGAGGGAAGAGAAGGACTGAATGTACTGATGGTAGATGACAGAATTCCGGCGGGAGCGAAATTGTACTAAAACAGATCCGGAATGTGTCGGTTATACAGCTGCAGGATGAGGACTATGCGCAAGTATTTAAGTTACTTTCTTGCTTTTTTTAAAATTTTATTTTATAATAACTTTGTACATTTTTTGTTCAACTCTAAATGTCTTTACAGACATTATATTCAGGGTTTACGATTCGTATAATACAAACTCATACAGAAAAACTGTCCTATTTTCAGGACAGTTTTTCTGTTTACCATATTAGTTCATCCCAGCTTTCCGTCATCTGGAAGAGTCCTTCACATATAAGTTCTGAACAATTTAGCTCGTGATCATAAAAGTAAATTTCAGAATCTGTTTGTTTTGTATTTTTTAATTTTATAAAATAAATATTGCCGAGTCCGTCTGCGGCAAAAGGGAAGTTGCCGCTATCAGCGTAAGTAAGTATTCCTCTGCTCGGTTTCCCTTTATTTCGCTCAAATTTAATCAGCTCATAAAGGCTTTCACGACCCCAAACTGGAAAGAGTGTGGTAAGCATATATCGCTGTCCGTTTTTTCCGTCAAACACTTTCGGTGTAAACTGTTCATTGACATAGCTGTCAAAAAAGTGGAAGATGGATTCAGGTAAAAGGTATCCCGGATAAAATTGTTCTGCTAAGCTGCGTAGTTGATTAAATTTGACTGAATTTGTTTCATTGTAGTTAATTCTTTGCAGTTGGATTGCTTTTTGTGCTTCACGGTTCCACGTTTCTTCTTTTCTCCTCAGGATTACACGTCGTGTTGCATCGAGCCGGGAATAGGAAACTTTTAATGCTTTCCCCTGCTCGTAAGCTCCGAAATGGGGAAATGTCTTTGCGTGAAGTGAAACACTGACTAACTGCATATAATATTTGGCTTTAATAGTGTTAAAATATGGATTGTAAATATCATGCCATACGTATCCAAAGGGATACCAGCCTTTTCGTGTTATTCCAGCCCGTATATTGGCAAGGCGAAAATCATTGATTCTGCTTCCCTGAAGCCGGAGATAGAGTTTGACGGCAGATGCTTTTCCTTTAAACAAGGGAGAGGATGCGTAGGGAAAGGGTCTTGGCGTAATGAGTGTTACGATCTCTTCCCCTAAAAAATTTCTGTATGAAGTTTCTTTTTTTATTCCATCGATTGTTTCTTTTTCTTGTTTCATATTATATATATCAGGATTAGATTTTTTTCTATTGGTTTTGTTTTTATTAAAAAGATAGTAAAATTTTCAAGTATATAAAAGTATATCATAAAATATTGGAAAACTGTTTCCTCTGATTCTTGATTTTGTTGATTTTGAAGATTTTAATTCTTATTTTTTACATAGACCTCTTTTGGGGAAACAAATCTGTAACAGTTAGGAGGTTTATTTTTTAACAAAAGAATGCTATAATAGTGGGCATGGAAACGATAATAAAAGAAATACAAAGAACAAATATTGACGAAGATGTGATCGGAATGGCAGGGGTGATCCTGAAAGAAGGAGGATTAGTAGCTTTCCCGACAGAGACTGTATATGGACTCGGAGCACATGCGCTGAAGGAAGAGGCGGCAAAAAAAACATATGCGGCAAAGGGAAGACCTTCGGATAACCCATTGATCGTTCACATCGCGGAATATCGGGCGCTGGAAGAGATTGCGGTAAATATTCCGGATAAGACGGTGCTTTTGGCAAATCATTTCTGGCCGGGACCTCTTACTATGATTTTTGAAAAGAGTGCACTGGTACCATATGGGACGACGGGCGGATTAGATACTGTGGCAGTCAGAATGCCGGATGATGAGATCGCGCGCGCCGTTATCATTGCAGGAGGCGGTTATGTGTCGGCTCCAAGTGCAAATACATCCGGGCGTCCAAGTCCTACGACTGCGATGCATGTAAAAGAAGATCTGGATGGTAAGATCGATATGATCATTGATGGAGGAAGCGTGGAGATCGGGGTGGAATCAACGATTCTTGATATGACTGTGACACCTCCGATGATCCTCCGTCCGGGTGCGGTCACAAAAGCCATGCTTGAGGAAGTGATCGGTGAAGTTACAGAGGATCTGGCAGTTGTCAGTGATAAGAGTGATGAAGCGCCGAAAGCGCCGGGAATGAAATATCGGCACTATGCCCCGAAAGCGAAATTGATGATCATCGAAGGAGAACCGAAAGAAGCAGTCAAGGCGATCCGGCAGGTTGCCTTTGAGCAGGAACGGCTCGGTTACAAGGTAGGAATCATTGCCACTGATGAGACGGCAGGGAAGTATACAAGAGGAATTATAAAAAATATCGGAACACGGGAAAATGAATATACGATCGCGCAGAATCTGTACCGTGTTCTCAGAGAATTTGATGAGGAAGACGTTGACTATATCTACAGTGAAGCATTTGCTGTGGACGGGATTGGATCGGCGGTTATGAATCGGCTGAAAAAGGCAGCAGGACATCATATGCTGCGGGCAGAGGAAATCACGAGACTTCAGAAGTATAGAAGGATTATTTTTCTGAGCAACACAGACAGCAGCAGGGGGCCGATGGCTGCGGAACTTCTCAGAAACCAGACACTTCTGCAGGAATATGACGTTGAGTCACGGGGACTTGTCGTGCCGCTTCCGGAGCCGGTCAATCAGAAGGCAGAGGCGATCATGAAGAGTCAGGGAATGTCGATCGCAGACTATAAGTCAAGACAGTTTACAGAAGAAGATCTTGATGAAGAGACGCTGGTACTTGCAATCGATGACAGACATAAGTGGAGTGCGGTAGCAGATTATGAGAAGATAAAAAATGTATATACACTGGGAGAATATGTGGATGATGAGAGGAAAATACCGTCTGCATATGGACAGCCATTGACAGAGTATGGTAGTGTATACGAGATGATGAAAGAATTTATCGAAAAACTGGCGCAAAAGCTGAATGAGGAGGTAACAAAAGCATGATAGCAATCGGATGTGATCACGGCGGATATGAGCTGAAACTTGAGATTATAAAATATTTAGAGGAAAAGGGTCTGGAGTACAAGGATTTTGGATGCGATGGAGAGTCTGTCGATTATCCAATCTATGCAAAAAAAGTAGGACAGGCGATCCTTGACGGCGAGTGTGAGAAAGGAATCCTGATCTGTGGAACCGGAATCGGTATTTCTATCGCAGCCAATAAAATGAAAGGGATCCGGTGTGCCCTTTGTTCGGACTGCTTCTCTGCAGAAGCTACAAGACTGCATAATGATACAAATATTGTCGCGCTTGGAGGCCGTGTTGTGGGACCTGGACTTGGAGTGAAGATTGTTGATACATTTTTAAATACTCCGTTTTCCGGGGATGAGAGACACAAGAGACGTATTGCATTAATCGAAGAATAGGAGAAAAATAATGGGAAAAGTACTGGTAATGGAACATCCACTGATCCAGCATAAGGTAGGGATTATCCGCAGAAAAGAAGTCGGATCAAAAGATTTCAGAGAAATCATCAGTGAGATCGCAATGTACATGTGTTATGAGGCGACAAGAGACTTGAAGCTGCAGGATGTAGAGATTGAGACGCCGATCTGTAAGACGACAGTGAAGGAACTGGCAGGAAAGAAACTGGCAGTCGTGCCGATTTTAAGAGCCGGTCTCGGAATGGTAGAAGGGATGCTTACGATGATCCCGGCGGCAAAGGTAGGACACATTGGACTTTACCGCGATCCAGATACATTGGAGCCGGTAGAATATTACTGCAAGCTTCCGGCAGACTGCGGGGAGAGAGAAGTATTTGTGGTAGATCCGATGCTTGCGACAGGCGGTTCCTGTGTTGCAGCAATCCAGATGCTCAAAGATAAAGGGGTAAAGAATATCCGCTTTATGTGCATCATTGCAGCGCCGGAAGGTGTGAAGAAGCTTCAGGAAGCACACCCGGACGTAGACGTTTATATCGGTGCATTAGATGAGAGATTAAATGATCACGGATATATCGTGCCTGGACTTGGAGATGCGGGAGACCGTATTTTTGGAACAAAATAGGAGTGGAAAGAATGTGCGGGGAACTGCACATTCTTTTTGTACATGTGCAGTAAAATAAATAAAAAAACGAAAAAAGTATCGAAAAAGATTATTCTTGCTAAAATTATACAAAGATATAAATATAGATAAAATATATGATAAAAGCAATATTAGAACAATAAAATTGTGCAAGATAGATAAAAATACAAATACAAGAATGGTACATTTAACGATTTACAAAGCGAAAACTATTGAATATAATTTAAGTATATCGTTTGAGTTAACGTTTACGCAAACAATGCATATTCGTTAAATGTCGGCCGACAGTCAAATGAGGTAAATGATGGGAGAAAAAAATATAACATTAAAACAAATTGCAGAAAAAGTAGGAGTTTCAGCAACAACAGTACATCGTGTTTTATCAAATAAAGGAGGATGCAGTGAAGCGCTGAAAGAGAAGATATTAAAAATTGCTGAAGAAGAAGGATATAGTGTCAATTATGTAGCTTCTTCCCTGCGAAAGAGAACAGTACATATTGCGCTTCTTTTTACGAAAAGTGACGAAAGCTTTCGCTATTATTTGCAGGAAATGCTGGAAGGATACAAGGCATATCAAAAAGTGATTCATCAGTTTAATATTGTATTTCACGAGTATTTTTATAGTGGAGCAGAGGATGGAGAAGAAAGTTATCTGAGTCAGTTAAAGAAGTTTGAACAAGATATTCCAGTACGTTATGACGGGCTTCTTATTTTTGGACTTTTAAATTCAGAGGAGGCTTCTCCAGTATTGAACCGTTTAATTGGAAAAGGAGTTTCCATTGTTGTGCTGGAGAAAGAAATAATATCTTTGGAGGGGTCTATGATCGTGAAGCCTAATGACCATATTGCAGGAGGAATGGCGGGAGATCTTTTGGTAAAAATGACCGGGAATAGTGGTACGATTGTAGTATTTGAACAAGATTTACCAAATAAAGATTTGAATGGTCAGGCATTTCAGGAAGAATTAAGAAGGCTGGGAAGCAATATACAGATTTGCAGATATCCTTTATCAGTACAACAAGAGCAAGGGAAGTATATGAAACAGATCCTGGAGAAGACTTCTGAATTAAAAGGAATTTATATTACAAGTGCACGTCATACAGCTGCATATTTGAAAAACTGTGAAAAGTTTTCAAATATGGGAATCTCGGTTGTTGGCAGTGAAATTTTTGATGAAACTTATGAGGCGCTGCAAGATAACAGATTAGATGCTGTGATTGATAAGAGACCATATGACATAGGCTATAAAGCTTTGCAATTTTTGTTTGATAAAGTTATAAAATACCAGAATTTGCCAGAATGTTACCGAGTAGTTCCGCGTGTGATTTTACGCTCGAACAGTGATGAGTATTTCAAACGAAAGGAAAATAGAAATGGCAAGAGGAAGTGTACCGAATGAAGCATATGTAAAAAATATTAATCATGCTTCCAGATTTGGAATGAAAGATAAAATAGGCTATATGCTTGGAGATCTTGGATTTAATAGTTTACAGGTAATTGTAAATAGTTACTTAATGTTATTTTGTGTTAATATCATGGGGGTGAAAGCAACCCATTTTGCTATCATTGTATTTATCTGCAAAGCTTTGGATGCTCTGAATGATACAGCAATTGGAAGAACTGTCGATAAAAGACCTGCAACACGGTATGGAAAAATGAAGCCTTATTTAAAATGGTTTGCAATTCCGTATATGATATTTACCGTAATATTATTTGTAAATGTGACTGCAATGCCGTATATGTTAAAAATTGCATGGATTTTGGTTGTTTATTTTATTTGGGGAATTGTAGGAACATTTATCAATGTACCTTACGGTGCTATGAGTAACTTAATTACAACAGATCAGGTACAGAGAACAGAGCTGTCAAATTTTAGAAGTATTGGAAGTATGGCAGGAAGCCTGATTCCTACTACGATCGCTCCATTATTATTATTTGATTCGGAAAATAATCCTATCGCCAGTCGTTTTATTATTTTAAGTGTTGTACTGGGAATTTTTTGCGTAGCTTGTCTTGTATTGACACATTGCTTAGTGCAGGAAAGAGTGATGGTAACACCGGAAAGTAATTTGGATGCTGCCGGGGAGAAAGTAAATTATTTACAGGTAGCAAAAAGTTTTTTAAAAAATAGAATTATGATTGCGGTTGTTTTAGCCTATGTTGTATCAAAATTATTTATCCAGACGAATGGAATGACAAACCAGTATGTTTTTATGGTGTATTTTCAGGATACTTCTATGCTGTCGGTTTCATCGATTGTCAGCTTTATTCCAATGATTTTAGGAATGTTAATTGTGAAGCCATTAGTAAAAAGATTTGGAAAGAAGAAACTTGTTACATGGCCGGCTTTGGGAGCGGCAGTTTGCTACGGAATTACAGCTTTTCTGCCGGCAACACCAGTAAGCTGGATTCTTTTACAATTACTGGCATCAGCATTTATGACTTTTGCAACACTTCTTTTATGGAGTTTGATTGCGGATGCAGTCGATTACCAGGCATATCTGACAAGACAGAGAAATGATGGTACAGTGTATGCTACAATTACTTTTATTGTGTTTTTTGCAGGAAGTGCGTCCACATCAATTATAGCATTATTATTGGAGGCAGTTGGCTATAATGCATCGTTAGGTTCTATGGGGCAACTCGCAGGAGTGGCAGAACGGATTAAAGTTCTTGGTGGCGCATGGCCGATGGCCGGTTGTATTTTAGTGTTTATCTGTTATTATTTTATTTATAATGTAAGTGATTCTGAAATGAAAAAAATTAGTGACAGCCTGCGATAATAAAACAGATGATTTACATTGTAAGAAAAATATAGTTAACAAATGGGAAAGGAACATAGGTATCTTTCCCATTTTAACAAGAAAGAGGTAGAAAAATGAGTCGTTTAAAACATGAAGTAACAGAAATTGCTCCGAAGACATGGTGCTTAAGTGAATTTCGACTGGTAAATGCATTCCTTTTGGAAGGAAAAAATAAGGCAGCGTTGATAGATACTGGATGTGGTATTGGGAATTTAAAAAATATAGTAAGGGAGTTAACAGAAAAACCGCTTGTGATTCTTATGACGCATGGACATTTTGATCATCTTGGAGGGATTGGACAATTTGAAGAGAATGTGGCCTATATGCATCCAAAAGAGAAAGATATGCTGGAGGAGATGAAAAGTAGATTAAATTGTAAAGATCTGAATGAAATGAGAGTATTTTATGTAAAGACAAGAGCACCGATTCGCTACCCTGAAGCGAATGTGGAAGAAATACTGGAATTAATCCCGAAGGAGACAAAAATGTATCGGCACACCTGGAAAAGTGTGGAAGATGGACAGATGATTGACTTGGGAGAACGGCAAATCATTGCCTGCCACACACCGGGACATACAGAAGGGAGTGTCTGCTATTTAGATGAAAAAACACGGCTTCTGTTTAGCGGAGATACAGTTAATCATGGAATTATTCTCCAGCGTCAGCCAGATAACGGGACAGAACTGATTGAAATATACCATCAAAGCATAGCAAAGATATGGGAAAAAGAGAAATATTTTGATTATTTGGCAGTGGGACACGATGATATTACAATTGAAAAACAGATGGTAAAAGATTATCTGGAACTAACAGAAGGGTTATTAGATGGAACTGTTACGGGAAACTATGAAGAAGTGGGATTTAGAAAAGGAGATGTAGCGCGTTTAAGAACAGCCGAATTATGGTATCAGTGCGATGAGTAATAAAAGAAAAAGCATATCAGGATAAGGTATCACTTAGGGTATGCTTTTTTTATTTGCAGAACTTTTGGCTCAAATGAACTTTCATCATAGAATAATATTCAAAGCTAGAATTTCAGGAAGAATATATATCCAGACAAGTCCATATACATGTGATAAGAACATCTGGAGATGGAACTTATGGATGAAAATCATACAAGTATTCTTGTAAATTTTATAGTACGGGCAGTGGTCGGTATGGGAGTGATATTTTTTACAAATGAATTTCTCGCATCGAGAGGAATTTCAGAGGCAGTGGGGATGAATGGACTTTCTTTTTTGACATCCGGAACACTTGGTATTCCAGGGGTCTGCCTGCTTTATGGAATTCTTTTTTATCAAAACTTGTAAGTATTTCACAAAAAACGTCGAATCTAAAAATGCATATAGACAAAAGGAAAAGATGCGTCTATAATACAACATACAAAGAAAACATTTCTAAATGAAATATCTTTCAATAGTCAGAGAACTATTACATATCAAATCAAAAAAGGCTGGAAAAAATACAGTCAGATTCAAAAGTTATTCAAAAAATCGAGAGAAAAATCCAAAGGATACAACAGAAAAACAGAAATGGAAGTGGTAGATTGAAGGGAAAGATACTTGCAATTTGCATGCAGGAAGCAGTGTATGCAAAATGCTTGTCAGAATACATTTTAGGAAGAAGAGAGCTGTCATTTCAAGTCATGGTATTTTCAGATCTGGAAAAGCTAAGTCTGTTTGGGAAGGAAAAGAAAATCGATATTCTTCTTACAGATCATACCTTGACAGACAGGAAGCAGATGGAGATCGGGCAGGTATTCCTGCTGTGTGATTCGCGCAGTTGTGAGAAAGCGGAACGATATATTCCGGTTTACAAGTATCAGAGTGGTGAGAAGATTCTAACAGAAGTGCTGGGGCATTGTGCAGAGCAGGTGGGGAGTGAGACGATTTTAAGGATACAGAAAGCTGATATGGAAATTATCGGTGTGTATTCTCCGATCCATCGTATTGGGAAGACGCAGTACGCTCTGCAGACCGCAAAGGAATTTGCAAAGAAAGGGAATACGCTCTATCTTAATCTGGAGGAGTATGCCGGGAACTGGGAGGAAGGTGGACAGGGAGACGGACTTGCAGAACTTTTATATTATCTCAGACAAGGATGTCGAAATATAGGACTTCGCATAGAAATGCTTGTGAAGCACTATGAGTCTGTAGATTATCTGGAGCCGGTGAAGATGTATCCGGATCTGAAAGCAGTTACGGCAGAAGAGTGGAAGCTGCTTTTGACGGAAATTGCCGAAAAGAGCATTTACGAAACCGTGATACTGGACATTGGAGATTCGATTCAGGGGACTTATGAACTTTTGGAATTATGTTCATGTGTCTATACATTGTTTACAGAAGAGGAGATGGCGCAGAGGAAGATAAGTCAGTACCGGAAGAGTCTGGTCTTCATGGGACTGGAAAGTATAGTGGAAAAGACAATCTTCGTGGAGGTGAAAGAACTGTTATGACAAACAGAGAACATTTATATCAGAAGATTATGGAAGAGCTGGATCTGTCCAGAGAGATAGAAGATGAGACATTGATGGAAATGATCTATACTGCGCTTTCAGAGGAGCGGAAACAACGTTACATGTCACTTCAGGAGATGAACGTACTCGGCAAAGAGCTTTTTAATGCATTTCGAAAATTAGATATTCTTCAGGATCTGATCGAGGATGAGGAGATCACAGAGATCATGATCAATGGGGCACAGCACATTTTTATAGAAAAAGAAGGACATGTCACGCGGCTTGAGAAGCAGTTTGCATCCAGACAGAAACTGGAGGATGTGATCCAGCAGATTGTTGCAGGATCCAATCGAATTGTAAATGAAGCAAATCCGATCGTGGATGCAAGGCTTCCGGATGGATCCCGTGTCAATGTAGTCCTTGCTCCGATCGCACTGAATGGGCCAATCGTAACGATTCGCAAGTTCCCGCGGGAGGCGATGACGATGGAACGTCTGATAAGGTTTGGATCGATCTCAGAGGAGGCGGCTGGATTTTTGGAGCAGGCTGTGCGGGCACGCTATAATATTTTTATCAGTGGAGGAACCGGATCGGGGAAGACATCAATGCTCAATGCGCTTGCACAGTATATCCCGGCAGAGGAGCGGGTGATCACAATCGAGGATAATGCAGAACTTCAGATCCGTGGGATTGAAAATCTGGTAAGCCTTGAGGCAAGAAATGCCAACGTAGAGGGAACCGGGGAGATTTCCATACGGGATCTGATCAAGTCGGCACTCCGCATGCGGCCGGACCGGATCGTTGTCGGGGAGGTCAGGGGGAGTGAGGCGATCGATATGCTTCAGGCGATGAACACCGGACATGACGGATCACTTAGCACCGGACATGCGAACAGCACAAGAGATATGTTCAGCAGGCTGGAGACAATGGTGCTTATGGGAGTAGACATTCCCCTGAGCGCGGTACAGAGGCAGATTGCATCAGCGATCGACCTTGTTGTTCATCTTGGAAGATTGCGGGATAAGAGCAGAAAAGTGCTGGAGATTTCAGAAGTGCTTGCTTATGAGCATGGTGAAATTAAGGTACAGAGTCTGTATCGGTTTGAAGAAACAAAAACAGAAGGCGGAAAGGTAAAGGGGAGGATGAAATGGATCCATGAATTACAAAAGAAAGAAAAATTACTGGCAGCAGGATATTAAGAAGAGAGAGTATGGGAAGGCGATACTTGGAGGGCTGGCGGTATTATCGGGAATTACATATCTGTTTTATGATTTCTTTTTAGGTGGTCTGATTTTCTCACCGTTTCTGGTGATCTATCTTCATATTTGGGAAAAACAATATATCAGGAAACAGCAGCAGGAGTTCTGTCTGCAGTTTAAGATGAGTCTGCAGTCGATGTCATCAGCGCTCAACGTTGGCTATTCTGCAGAAAATGCGCTGAAGGAGACGGTGAAAGATCTGGGGCTGATCTATAAGAAAGATGTGCGGATCATGAGGGAATATACATATATGCTCCATCAGCTGAACATGAATGTACCGCTGGAACAGATCTGGAAAGAGTTTGCAGAAAGAGTGGAGCAGGAAGATGTATCCAATTTTGTTTCTGTCTTTATAGCAGCGAAAAGAGCAGGAGGAGACAGTATACAGATGATCCGGAATGCGGTAAAACAGATCTGCGAGAAAATTGAAGTGAAAAGTGAGATTGAGATGACGATGTCGGCAAAGAAACTGGAATTTCAAGTTATGTCGGTGATACCATTTGGGATTATCTTCTATATGCGTCTTGCTTTTTCGGAATTTGTCGAGGCGCTTTATGGAAACCTGTTTGGGATGCTTGTAATGACCGCGTGTCTGGCAGTCTATGGAGGAGCCTTTTACATGGGAAAAAAGATGATTGAGATTGAGGTGTAAGATGATTATTTCAATAGCGATATTTATAGCGCTGGCGGTGATTGGTATTCTATATAAGAAGAAAAAACTTCCGGCATGGTGTATGGGAAAAAGTGGAAGAAATATTTTTTTAATGCTCCTCAGTGTGAATTCTCTTGCGACATATTTGTTTTATGTGGATCATCAGACAGAGTTCATAGGAAAAGATGCCAGATTGGAGAGAAATAACTGCGGAGAAGGAGTAAGGACAGAAATGTTGATCGCCGAGACAGAGGAAAAAGAAATTCCAGTCACAATAGAACTTCCTGAAAGAAAGTACAGTGAAGAGGAATTGGAAAAAGCATTTGAAAGGGCAATGCAGGAGCTGGATGAGATAATCTTAGGAGAAAATAAGACTTTTGATGAAGTGCGGAAAGATTTGAATTTTCCATCCCAGATTCCTGGTATGCCAATCACAGTTTCGTGGGAAGTAGATAACTATGAAGTGATGAATGTTCTTGGAGAATTACAGGCAGAGGCACTGCGAAAAGAAGGCACGATCGTCCAGATTACCGGGAAACTGAGCTATGGGGATGAGGAAAGGATCTATATGAGAAGTGCCAATGTATTTCCACCAAAGTTAAAAGGAGAGGAGAAGATTGCCGCACAGCTTTCGGAGAAGATTTCAGAAGAAGAAAAGGCGCATCCGGAGCAGAGTCAGGTAGAACTTCCGAAAATTTATCAGGGGAACCCTGTACGGTGGAAACGTCCGGAGCAGAACAGAGGATATATCATTTTAGCGCTCGGGTTTACGGGGAGCATTCTTCTTATCCTGATGGAGCAGGAGACAAAGAAGGAAGCATTAAAGGAAAAGCGAAAGCAGATGATGATCGATTACCCTGAAATTTTAAATAAGTTTGTACTGTTTCTGGGGGCCGGAATGACGGTCAAAAGTGCATGGCAGAAGATCACTTCTGACTATGAAAGGACAAAAGCAGACGGGAAGGAGCGGTTTGCGTATGAAGAAATGGTATACACACTCAGAGAAATGCAGGCGGGAGGTTCGGAAAAAGAATGCTATGAACATTTTGGGAAACGCTGTGGGAGCGTATGCTATATGCGTTTCGGGGCATTGCTTTCCCAGAATTTAAAAAGAGGGTCACGAGGACTGGCAGATCTTTTAAAACTGGAAGCGGTCAACGCATTTGAGGACCGGAAACGCGCGGCCAAAAAAGCAGGAGAGGAAGTAGGAACGAAACTGTTGGTGCCGATGTTTTTGATGTTGGCAGTGGTACTGGTCGTTGTGATCGTACCGGCATTTTTATCGATGCAGTTTTAAGAAAATATAGAAAGAAGAAGGATGGGAAATACCTACTATCAGGGTATTGCCATAGATCATCAGAAAAGGGGGTGAGATTATGTGGAGGATACGGCAGTTTTTTGCATTTCTGAAAGAGGAAAAGGGAATCGGTGTCGTGGAAGTGATATTGATTCTGGTCGTACTGATCGGGCTTGTGATTATTTTTAAATCTCAGCTTACAAGTCTGGTAAATTCAATCTTTCAGAAGATCACAAGTGAAAGCTCAGGTATTTAAGGAGTGACAGATAAGATGAAGAGAGGAGAAATTACAGCTTTTATCAGTCTGGTATTTGTACTGTTAATCGGATTGATCGGAGCGGTTATCGAAAGTGCATCTGTCCAGACTGCAAAAAACTATCGCAGGGCAGATATGGATCGCGCACTGCAGTCTGTATTTGCAGAATATCATAGAGAACTTTTGACAGAGTATGATATTTTTGGGATAGAAGCAGGATATGAGACCGGGAAATTTTCATTTGAAAATATTGTGAACCGTTTGGAATTCTATGAGGCGGCAGGAATGACTCAGGAGCCGGAAAAGATCCAGTTTCTCACAGATGATAATGGTCAGCCTTTTAAAGAACAGGCGGTCAGATATATGAAAAATAAGATGGGTATTGATCTTGTAGAAGAACTGGCAGGAAAATGTGCAACATGGGAAGAACAAAATAAACAGAGTGGATCTTATGAGCAGGAGGGAAGTGATATCTCGGAAGAGCTGGATGCAAAGCTGCAGGAAGGAGAAAGTGAACTCCCTTCAGAAAACAATCCGCTGGAAAACATTTCTAATATCAAAAAATCAAATCTTTTAAATGTCGTTGTTTCAGATCCGGAACAGTTATCACAGAAGCAGATATCTTTAGGCGGACTCCCGTCTCACCGCAGCTTGCAGAAAGGAATTGGAAAATTTCCGACAAAAAGTGATGCACAAGGTAAAGTTTCTTCTCTCTTCTTCTGTCAATACTTACTGGAACATTTTGGAAATGCAGTAGATCAGAAGAAAGAAAATATGCTTTCTTATGAGATGGAATATATTTTGGAAGGAAAAGAAAGCGATCAGGAAAATCTGAAAGGGGTTGTAAAAAAATTATTGCTGATGAGAAGCGGTGCAAATTACTTATATCTTCTGACAGATACAATCAAGCAGGCGGAGGCAGAAACACTGGCGCTGACTCTTTCTGCGGCGATTGCGCTTCCGGTGCTTGGCGGTCTTGTAAAGCAGGCGATTCTTGTTGCCTGGGCATTCGGAGAAGCTGTGATGGATGTCCGGGCGCTTTTGGAAGGAAAGAGAGTTGCGCTTGTTAAGACGAGTGCAACCTGGCAGCTTCAGCTTTCTGGTCTTCTGAAACTTGGAACAGCAGAGGACCAGAATGAAGGGATGGATGCAGAAGGCGGACTTCGATATAAAGAATATCTGATGTTTCTGTATTTTCTAAAATCAGAGCAAGTCTGCATTATGCGTGCGCTGGATCTTGTAGAAACAAATTTGAAGAGGAAACTTGGAACAGAGACATTCAGAGTGGACCACTGTGTGGCGAAATTACAGATCAAAAGCAAGTGTAAAATCCGAAGAGGGGTAAACTATCAGTTTTCGACTTATTTTGGATATGAATAAGTGAAAAAGTATTGTAAAGCATAGCAGGAGGTGAATGCAAATGCCCTTTCCGTCAAAAAAACTCACAAATTTAGAACGGATTTTTATTCAAAAGTACAATCAGAAATTAAGAAAGGAGAAAGACTCTTTCATATCCCATGCTCACCGGGACAGGCTACAAATCTTGGAAAGGGCATTTTCATTCATCTCCAGAATAGTGGAAAGGTATTTTGTAAAAAGAGGATGGATGCAGAATCTGAAGAGAATAAAAGTTCATGCGGTGATCACGATCGAGGCTGCGCTCACGATACCGTTGTTTTTCCTGGCAGGAGTTACATTGATTTACTTGCTGGAGGTTCAGGCGATCAGGACAAGTGTCAAAATGGGAGCGTATGCGGCTGCAAAAAATGCAGCAGAGAAGACATATCTGACTCCGGTATTTCTTTCGTCAAAGGCGGAGTCAGACATCGCGGAAACAATCGGACAGGAACGTCTGAAGCGAAGTATCATTGTCGGAAAGGAAGCAGGAATTGACTGTACAAAGTCAAAGATGCAGCCGGGGACGGGGATTATTGAGCTTGTTGTGGAGTACAAGATCCAGCCTCCGGTAAAGCTTTTCGGGATTCCGCCAATTTCTCAGGGAGAACGGGTGAAAATAAAAGGATGGAATGGTTATCAGAGAGGAAGTTACGGGGAAAAGGAAGGTTATGTGTATATTACGGAAACGGGAACAGTGTATCACAGAAGTTACCAGTGTACGCATTTGAAACTATCAATTCAGGCGGGCAGTTCATCGGATATCGGTGGTCTGAGAAATGAATATCAGGGAAGATATTATCCGTGTGAGAAATGTGGGGCGCAAGCGGCAGCGGGAATTGTCTATTATACAAAATCAGGGGATCATTATCATACATCCCTGGGATGCAGTGGGTTGAAAAGGAATATCCGCGCAGTGAAACTGTCAGAGGTAGGTGGAAGAGGAGCGTGTTCAAGATGTGGACGGTAGGAAGGATCAGCATCTTTTTGCTGT